>NZ_JAACKB010000206.1 GCF_010892395.1 Sulfurovum sp. bin170 | reverse complement strand
TATAAACTTTGAAATTTCAAAATATAAAAATACACTACTAACAGCTACAGAGGTTGTAGAGAAAGCTGAACTACCTGATTATAAAAAGATTGCTACTATCTATAAAGAGTATCAAGAGGAGATAGTTGAAAATAATCTTGTTGATTTTGATGACCTGCTTATGCTCACATATCAAATCTTGAAACAAGATGATGCACTACGCAAACAGACAAGCAATCGCTATCGATATATTATGGTGGATGAGTACCAAGATACAAATGAGCTTCAATTTAAACTACTAGAACTCTTGGCATCTGAACACAAAAACCTCTGTGTAGTAGGAGATGATGACCAGAGTATCTATGGTTGGCGTGGAGCTAATATTAGAAATATTTTAGAGTTCTCAAGCTACTTCAAAAATACAAAAATTGTCAAATTGGAGACCAACTATCGCTCCACCTCTCCTATCCTAAAAGCTGCCAATGAGCTAATAGAACACAATAATCAAAGAATAGGGAAAAAACTAACTTCTAATAAAGGTGAAGGTGGAGATATAAAACTTTTACATACACTCAATGAAAACTTGGAATCCAAATATATAGCACAAGAGATACAAAAACTACTCTCATCTGGAACATCATCCAATGAGATTGCTGTACTATATAGAATTAATGCTCTATCTCGTTCTCTTGAAGAGGGCTTTACAAGAGAGGGGTTAGGATTTAAACTCCTTGGAGGTATGCGTTTCTACGATAGAGCCGAGATAAAAGATATTATCTCATACTTTAGGGTTTTTGCCAATCCTCATGATGATTTTTCATTAGAAAGAATAGTAAACAGACCCAAAAGAGGCATAGGTAGAGTATCTATAAACAAGTTAAAAAAAGTCGCCTTTCTTGAGCAGAGTTCTATTTTTACATTTATAAACTCAAAAGAGACTAGTGAATTAGCTCAAATTGTAAGCAAAAAAGCTGCCTCTTCACTTAAAAGTTTTGCCGAAGATATTCATACCCTTAGAGGGGAGGCAGAGGATTCTCTTCAGAATTTCGTGACAATATTTGATGATGTTATTGGACTTAGAAAGCACTACTCTACTATGTCAGAGGGAGCAGATAGACTGCTTAATATTGATGAATTCTACGGTTACTTTCGAGAGTCGATAAGTAAAAAAACAAACCAAACACTAGATGGTTTTCTAAATGAAATCTCTTTGCAGAGTGAACAAGACCAAGTAGATAAAAACTCTGTAACTATTATGAGCATACACGCCTCAAAAGGGTTAGAGTTTGAACATCTATTTGTTATAGGTTTAGAGGAGGAGTTCTTCCCTCTTCTTGGAGATGGTTGCAATATGGAAGAGGAGAGAAGGCTAGGATATGTAGCTATAACTAGAGCAAAATCCGATCTAACTCTATGTTATGCAGACAGTAGATTCTACAAAGGTCAAAGAAAACGCATAGCAAAAAGCCGTTTCCTCGGTGAAGCGGGACTAATTCAAGGTGAAAGCCTAAAGATAACCAAAAAATCAGAGTTTAAAAAGGGTGACCTTGTTAGACATAAGATATTTGGAGTAGGACGAGTTCAGAGTGCGAATAAATCGGGACGAGAATATAAACTAAAGATTAATTTCGGTGGCAATAAAAAAGAGATACTGAGTTCATTTGTAAAATCAATTTAATCGTAGGGTGGGTATCACCCACCATGAATCAATATTTGCATAAAATAATATCAACGCCGAAAGGCATTAAACATAAGGAAAACATGAACAGATTATTTGTCGTCAACAAACCCATCTTCCGTTCATCAAACGGCTACATGGGTTATGTCAAAAGAAAATACAACACCAAAAAAGTAGGCTTCTCAGGAACCCTCGACCCTTTTGCCACAGGTTGCCTCATCGTTGCCACTGGTCAATACCCTAAACTTTTTCAATACCTCAAAAAAACACCAAAAGCCTACAGTGCAACACTATGGCTTGGAGCAAACTCTCAAAGTCTTGATATTGAAAATGTCGACTCTATAAAAGAGACACCTGAGCTTACCATTGACCAAATCTACCAAACTTTGGAGAGTCTACGAGGTCAACTCACCTACTACCCACCCAAATTTTCTGCTAAGAAAATCAATGGAAAACGAGCTTATGAACTAGCTCGTGAGGGCAAAGAGGTGGAACTAAAAGAGATAACCTCCACTATCTATGATATACACCTTATCCGTTACAATCACCCATTTATCCATTTTGAGGTGATGGTTTCAGAGGGGACTTATATCCGTTCTCTTGGAGCCATTATCGCTGATAAACTGGGCGTTGATGCTACGCTCTCTAGCCTCAGACGGGATTATGAGGGGGCATTCTCTTTTGATAATGAAAAAGCCCTTAATCCCCTACACTATCTAAAAATTCCTCAAAATATATACACAGGTGATGATGAGTTTATGGAGCTTGGCAAGAAACTCTACATCGACTACTTTGAGACCAAAGAGGATGGCGAGTATTGGGTTGAGACAAAAAATTTCTTCTCTATTATAGAGATAAAAAATAGAGAGATAAAATACAAACTAAACAGAATAAAAAAGGAAAAATAACAATGAACAAAACATTAACAATAACACTAAATGCCATTCTACTAACCACAATAACAGCCGTTTCGGAAGTAAATTTAGAAGAGGAGATGTATGCTCCTGCTAGAGAGATGATGATGCTAGATAGGGCAATGGAAAGAGGGATGGATGAGCATAACCAAAAGGTGCAAAATGTCAATACAATTATTGATGAGGGAGTAACAATAGATAACTCTCCGATGACTAGTTTTCAAGAATTTGATAAAAAATATGAGTTAGTAGAGAATATTGATGACCCTAAAAATACAAAAGTGAAAGTCTCTATTGAAGGCTCTGGTGTCAAGATTGAGGCGACAACAGAGACAAGCGAAAAGAGCAAAACCCAAGCAGGTGTGGTTGAGAGTAGCTCTTCCAGTTCAACAGTGCAAGTTATCCCTATCCCTTTTGATGCTGATGGGCAGAAGATGAAGAGCGTATATATAGATGGTGTGCTTATAATAACTGTGCCGAAGAAAAACAGATAGAATGACAATAAAAGCCCATGCAAAGATAAACACCTTTTTAAAAATCACAGGACACAAAGATGGATACCATACTCTGCTCTCACGATTTGTCAAAGTCCCACATCTCTACGATACCATTAGCTTTGTTCCTGCCAAATGTGATAATTTTACCATAGAGGGTTGCGGCAATGTACCTGTAGAGTCCAATACCATCTACAAGGTCTATCTTGCCATCAAAGAGCATGTGAACCAGTGTATTGTCAATGATTTTTTCAAATACCATAAAGTGGTAGTAGAGAAAAATATCCCATCAGGGGCAGGTCTAGGTGGTGGAAGTAGCGATGCTGGAGCTTTTATGCGTCTGTTTAATGAGGTCTGTAGATTGGGTATTGATACCTCCACTCTAGCCCAAATAGGCTCAAAAGTTGGGGCTGATATTCCATTTTTTGTCTATGATTATAACTCGGCTAATGTCTCAGGGTTTGGGGAGATAGTCGAAGAGTTTAAAGAAGAGGCTTTTGAGATTGAGCTGTATACACCTGATATTCATTGTGATACACCTTTGGTTTATAAGACATTCAGACGAGAGTTGTTCGATGATATCGAACCTACGGTGTTTGAGGGGTGGGAGCATTTATCGACCAAAGAGGTCTTGTCAAAAGTAGATGCGGTGGAAGCCAATGACTTGTATAAAGCCTCTCTGATTGCTTATCCACAACTTAAAGAAGTCGCAAAAGAGGGTTGGTATTTTTCGGGGAGTGGTAGTACTTTTTTTAGAGTCAAATGAGTAGTTGCCTTTGTCCTTTTTTTACTTCTAAACTCTCTTCTCTCATACCATCAAAATTTAATCTGCCTAGATAGTGATTTAGGCTTTACTAACGATATGTTTTCAACTTTTAAATTTTTTTGCTCATCGTTTTACCCTTATTTTATCTAAATTGGAATTTGAAGAATTAGACTTTTAAAAAAGTTGTTTGTTTTTCTTAGGGCATTACAAAAGGCAGTGGCTTGGCTCTGCCCTTACAATATTATTTTTTCTTTTTAAGAAGTTTGGCATTCTCAGGATTATTTAACAATGCACTCATAGAGTCAACTACCTCTCTCTCTTCATCATATGGAGAGGTTATATTGATGAGGATAGGATATTCTCCTACAAAAATCTGTTTAATCGCTAAAAGTGGTATTTATACCAAAGAACCAAAATTTTGGGAACCAAATCCTGCTTCAAACTGTAAGCTAGTTCCATCAAGTGTAGCACTCTCTAGTGAATAGTTTGCCAACATAAAAAGTGTTACAGGAGGTAAACTCTCTCGTATCTCTTGTGGTAATGATGGGTCAAACTCAACATGTGCAATATCACATGCTACTCCAAACTCTTGATTCTCATCAAATAGAAATCCAATAGTATTTGAAATGTGCTCTTGCATAATATCTTGAAATGGTTCTTTTTGTAAATTTTCTAAAGGCATAATTTCTCTTCTTTGCTCTGTATAATTATATTTTTTTGAATTTGAAATCCTATCATAGCATTCATTAAAGCAAAGTGTGAAAACTCTTTTAACTCTTTACTTTTAATATCTTTTTCTATTAGAAACTCTTCACTTAGGAGTTTTGCTCTCATTGTCCCCTTTAGTAGAGGTTTTTTGGGTGTTAGCCAAGAGTCACCATTATAAAATGCTATATTTGCTATGGCTGTATCTGTGAGTAGACCATCTTTCTCTATAATAATTCCATCATAAGGGAATACCTCTGCTTTTAACTTCTCTATTTTCATTCTATTGGAGTATTTATAGCTGTAGTCTATATCGCTTTGTACTATTTTAAATGTTCTAAAATTTTTCGTTTGATATGGAATATACTCTATAGATATTATATTTTTATCGTAGAGTATACGACAACGAAAAACTCCTTTTTGAGCTGGAGGAGTTATATGATTTTGAAGATTTATAATCTCATCTACTTCAAATAGTTCTTTTCTACTTCTGTTGAAGCGTTGGTTGTGCCACTCAATGTTAAAGATTTGACCATTTTCTATTTTTATCGTTTCAAGAAGCATTATTCAAAAAGTTCAGTCGACATATATCTCTCAGCTGTATCACATAAAATAGTTACGATAACTTTACCTTGGTTCTCTTCTCTTAATGCCACCTCAAAAGCCGCCGCCACATTCGCACCAGATGAGATACCCACAAGCAGACCCTCCTCTTTGGCAACTTTTCTAGCCATCTCAAATGCTCTCTCATCATCCATTTTGATAATCTCATCAATAATATCAGTGTTCAAAACAGTAGGTATAAATCCTGCTCCAATACCCTGAATCTTGTGAGACCCCATCTCTTCACCTGATAGAACAGCAGAGTTGGTTGGTTCCACTGCAATAGCTTTTAGATTTGGTAGATGCTCTTTAAGAACTTCAGAAGTTCCCATCATGGTACCACCTGTACCTACTGCTGATATAAAGTAGTCTACACGGTTATTGGTATCTTTTAGAAGCTCAATAGCAGTTGTTCTGCGATGGATGGTTGGATTATCAGGATTTTGGAACTGCTGTAGTACCAATCCACCGAGCTTAGTAGCCAAATCTTCTGCTCTATTGATGGCTCCATGCATACCCTCTGATGCAGGAGTTAAAACTATCTTGGCTCCTAAGTGTTTGAGGAGTTTTCGTCTCTCGATGCTCATGGACTCTGGCATGGTCAAGATAAGTTTTATCCCTTTTGATGCACAGATTGCTGCTAGTCCTACTCCTGTATTGCCTGATGTTGGTTCGATAATAGTGGAATCAAGAGTTATTCTGCCTGACTCTAAGGCTCTGTTTATCATGTTGAGAGCTATTCTATCTTTGACAGATGAGGTAGGGTTCATAAATTCACATTTTGCTAAGATAGTTGCACCAGAAAGTTTGGAGAGTTTTCCTAGTTTTACTAGGGGGGTGTTTCCGATTAGTTCTTCAATGCTGTTGGCTATCATGTTTTATTCCTTTTTTAATTTTGTCGGGCAGAGGGCAGCCCGACCTACGGTTTTGTTATTCAACTATACTATAAGCAATCGTTTCACTAGCATACATAGGTACAACTGTACCATATTTTGGAGGAACTACAAAAGTTTTTTTCTCTAATCTAATAGTTTTTTTAGGAACTTCTATATTTTTATATATTTTTAGAGCATTATCAGAGACAAATGCTTGTAGATTTTTCACAGTTGAGTGTTCCACAAAAAGCTCTGTGAGAACTTGTAATGCAATAGGAGCTGTAAAAACCCCTGCTGCACAACCACAAGACTCCTTCGCATGTTGTGGATGAGGTGCAGAGTCAGAGCCAAACATCACTTTTGGATGAGCTTCAAGAGCAACTTTGCGTAGAGCCTCTCTATCCTCTGGTCGCTTCGCAATAGGTTTACAAAAAAGATGAGGTTGAAGCATCCCACCTGCTACATCATCAAGAGTAATCATCAAGTGATGCAGGGTAATAGTTGCATAGAGGTTATCAAATCTATCAAGAGCCTCTACACTAGCTTTTGTAGTTATATGTTCCATAATAATAGTCAGATTTGGAAATGCACTAGCCAATTTTTCATAGATAGAGACAAATTCAGCCTCCCTATCCATCACAAATCCATTGGTCTCTCCATGAATACAGAGAGGAATCTCAAGCTCACTCATAGCTTCAAGAGTAGGACGAAGCTCCTCAACATCAAATCCACTAACCCCTCCCTCTGAATTGGTTGTAATTCCTGCAGGGTAGAGTTTGATAGCTGTTAGCTCATCTTTAACAGACTCTAAAAATTCTTTGGTGTACGAAGGTTTAAAAAAGAGAGTCATATAAGGGGTAAAAGAGCTGTTGTCACAGGCTTCTTCTATTCTCTTTTTATACGCTATAAGTTCCTCTTTGGTAGAGACAGGTGGTACAAGATTTGGCATAATAATCGCACCTGCAAAAGAGCTAGAGCTAAGAGGTGCTACAGTTTTTAGCATATCGCCATCTCTTAAGTGTAGGTGCATATCTAGTGGTGAGTTTAGCGTTATTGACATGTTTGGGTATCCTTGTGGCAATTATTTTTTCATATTGTGCCTAAAAAAGGATTAAGTTTGGTAAGAGTAATCGATAATAAGAGAAAACTAGGAGAGAATTAAGGCTAAAGAGGCTATCATCATATAATTAAACATTATAAAACCAAATAAAAGATAGAATTATGTATCTCCGTTTTAATATTACCACTGTTTTTGCTCTTATTGTTCTATTTTTTATGGAGGGGTGCACTCCTAAAAAGATAACAATAGGGGAAGATAGAGATGTTACTGTAGAGTCTCAAATGGTTGTTGTAGAAGAGGTAGCACATGATAAAAAGTATCAAAAACTTATGGGTGATTTGGATTATCTCCTATTTACAAAACTAGATAGTGAATTCAATAGAGATGAAGAGTGGATAGTCTATAACAAAAAGCCCATCATCTCTGTGCTAGATGAGTTTATCTCAAATAGTCAAAAGATTCAAACAGATATTCCATTGAGTCTAATGACAGATGAGTATATGGGTTTAGCTAAATCATTAGCCTATAAAGCCAATTTTTTAAAAAAACTCGTGCAAAATGATAATGTCTCCAAGATGGATAAAGGTGTTAGTATACTTACAAGTACTTGCAACAGTTGTCACGCCGTATATAGTTTTTAACTTAGGAATTTCCAAACAACAAATCTACCCATTTTACTTGTCTTTTTATTCCTATTTGAATTCTCTCAATCGTCGCATAGAATCACTATGCTCCTCATGAGACAATCCAACTAGAAACAAAAATCCTGCGTAACTTGGGTAGATTTGTTATTTTACAATTCCTTACATCGTCTAATAAGCATTATAATCTTTTATAACATAATATTTATCTTCATCCTTGGGAACCAACCAATATTTTATCTTAGGAAATTCTGTAACCAAACAGAGTAGTTTAGGTGGAGTATATTTTATAATAGGATAGTCAATCCCCCCATCAAAAAGTTGGTTGCATCTAAGTATTCTTAGAGTAGTTTGAGCCAAGGCTTTGTCTACTCGGTTTAGTTCAAATTGCCACTTGGCATACTCTGAACAAGTTGGATAGTATCTACAAGATGCAGGGAGTAGGCGTGATATGTATTGGTAGGCGTTTAGTGGGGCTAGGTAGAATTTTTTCATTATCTATAAGCAAGTAATGCTTTTTCAAAGGCTTCATCTATACTCATATAGTCACCTCGTTCTATCTCTTTTATTGCTTTTGCTACATCTCGTTTAATCTTTGCATGATTGTTATATTTATCTAGTGAGAGCATAACTACACTTTTATTGTTTTGAGTTGTAATAATAATCTTTTCATTATCATCACAAACAGTATTAATTAGTGATTCTAGGTTGTCTTCTGCATATGAGTAGTTAATAACTTGCATCATAGCTCCTTTTTGTACAATGTGTTGACAATTTTAGCAAAGATATTGAGTTGTGTCAAATTTTTAGTCTGATTAAAATATATTTT
>NZ_JAACKB010000205.1 GCF_010892395.1 Sulfurovum sp. bin170 | reverse complement strand
CTACAAATATCAGCATAAAAAAAATACCAAATAAAACAAAAAATATTTGCATATAAACATCTATTGAACAATTATTTTTTTTGGTTGTTGTGATTTATGTCGGACAGAGGGCAGTCCGACCTACGAGAATTGGAGTTTTAATATTTAATTTTCGTAGATAGAAGTAACACTTTTATCGACGCATGGAAGCATTACCATGTCCACCACCATGACCCTTGACACCTTTAACGGCTCGTTTAAATACACAACCGTTCATCAGTCCCATAATTAGTATCGCTATTATAATCTGTTTCACTGTTTATCCTTTCATTTGATTTTATTGAAAATAGACCCCTAAACCCAAGGAGAGCGTATGGTCATAAGAGAAATCCTCCAAAGCATATTTATAGGATGCCATAGCAAAGATATTTTTGGTAAATTTGTAACTGTTAAACCAAGAGAGACCCTGCTCGGCATCAGCATCGGGATAGATAGAGCTTGTATGATTATAGGATAATGCACTGTACCATGAGTTGGTCAATGCATAACCTGTTCCTATGGAGAAAGAGGAGTAGTCCTCATAGTCCATATCTTTGCTATCTCCACTTAGTGTGTGACCGTAATAGAGAAATATATCTTGTTTAGGACTAAGCAGATAGTTAAAATTAACCGAAGCGAAGTAGTCATTGTCTCGTGAAGCCACGGTCTCCTCTTCTGTAGTAATATGTTGACTAAAACGACCCTGTTGTCTTGTGGAAGTTGTTGTATCTGAACCATCATTAACAATCTTGCTACCTATAGAGAGTTTCATTTTACTGCTTGGCAGACTAAAGATATATCCTGTGGAGAGATAAATATCATCATCACTATAAGAGTTATCTTCAGTATAGCTACTGTTGGAAGTTGTCCGAGAATTAGAGATAGCAACATCCCAGTTACGGTAGCGATAGTTGGCATAGAGATTGAAAGAGCTATCATCTTCATAAGTCTCATCTCTGCTAATATCTGTACCAATTTTCAATGTTAATCTTCCATAATAGTCATTGGTTTGGGTTTTCTCTCCACTCTGTGGACAGCCATCCTTGTTGACCAACACATCAAAAGGGGTATCAGGGCAGAGGTCGGCACTGTCCTCAACACCATCAATGTCGTAATCTTGGAATGCTAATGCTGTGCTTGATAGGAGTAGAAAGGTAAGAGTGATTATTTTGTATTTCATAATTTAAATCCTTTAGTGATAGTTTATCTAGTAAGTGTTAACGCTTTGTTAATTCTATTTGATGCCAACAATTCACATTCAGTTAACTTTATTATGCTAAGATAATAAAAAAGAAAGGAGCAGTATAATGAAATCAAAATTTATCTTTATCATAGTTTTGTTATCACTGTTCCTAAATATCTCCCACGACATCCTAATTGCCAATGAGACAACAGGGTGTGAATGTACTTCGATACTCCAATCCATTCAAGAGACAGATAAAAATGATTGTTGTAATGGCGTGTGTGAACTACATGAAATCTTCCACTTTTCAGCGATTCTATCTGTTATAGATATTGAATTTCCTAATCCTATACCTGCCAAACTCTTTTTTATAAGCTCCACTCCCCCAACGACCATCTATCAAACCACCTTTAAACCACCAATAGCTTAATCTCTCTACCCTACCTATTTTTACGCCATAGATTTATTAACCTATTTTTATTATTAAAGGAACCATTATGAAACACTTATTATTAACCCTAGTTCTATTAGGAACACTTCAAGCCCAAGATTTAACTCCAAACCAAATTGTATCAACATATAACTACAACCACTCTGCCTCTGCAAAGATAAAACAAAAACGACTTTTACAGAGAATGGCAACGGTTAAAAAAGAGAAAGCCCAAGAGATGGCAAAAGAGAAATGTGGAGCTAAAGTAGAACTTACCAAGCTCACACGACATGGAAACCGACTTTTTTATGCAATGAGAACAGACTCTTGTTCTATCAAAATTGATGCACTTGATGGCTCAATTATTAGTCAAAAAATGCTTTAAGATGAGACCGTTCATTGTTGGCTTGATGCTTTTGCAATCAGCCACGGCTTCGGTGCTAACGCTGGATGATATTTTGCACAATGCAGAGCAATCCAAGTTACTATCCCAAGCCATTACCCAAGAGGGATTGGCTCTTGAAT
>NZ_JAACKB010000204.1 GCF_010892395.1 Sulfurovum sp. bin170 | reverse complement strand
ATTCCTGCTTCGTTTATGATTACGCTTATATTTGCTGATATGATAGGGTATAGCCTTAATATGTTGACACTTTTGGGGGCATTAATAGCACTTGGGATGTTGGTGGATGAGGCGATTGTGGTGGCAGAGAATATCTATCGGCATGTGGAGAATGGGAAAGCTCCAAGAGAGGCGGCGATAGATGGGGCATTGGAGATGTTCCCTGCTATTTTGACTGCGACATTGACTACGGTATTTGCCTTTTTGCCACTGCTGATTATGAGTGGGAAGATGGGGATGTTTATGCAGGTGTTGCCTGTGATGATTTCGATTCTCTTGATTAGCTCTCTGTTTGAAGCGTTCTATTTTCTGCCTCTTCATGCCAAAGAGTTTTTCTCTATTGGGAAACTAGAGCATATTCAAAAAGAGGAGAGTCGTTTTTGGAAAACTATATATGCTGTTTTTAATGCAAAACTTTCGTTTTTATTGAAACACAAATGGGTCTCTTTGATAGTTATGGTTGTCTCAATTCTCGTGGGAACCGTAGCGATGGCAAAGGTAACCAAGTTTCAGCTGTTTCCTGAGTTTGATGTGCAACAGGTCTATGTTAACGGTAAGGTCAATATCAATAATGAGCTAGAGGAGACCGAGGTTTTTGTAAGCAGGGTTGAAGATGCTCTAATGGCTAAATTGGATAAGCAGACGGTTGACTCTATCACCTCTGTGGTTGGTTTTAGGATGAATGCTGATATGAGTACCGATATTGGAGATAACCTTTTTCAGATTATTATTAACCTACATGAGAAAGCACCAGAGAACTTTTTTGACAAGTTTATCAATCCTGTTTTCTCTTTGGAGTATGATGATAGTGATATGATTCGTGAGAAAAAGGCTCAAGAGTTGGTTACAGAGATTCAAAATGATATTTTAAAAGAGGTAGAGAGCTACAAAATAGATAACAAAAAGGTCTTTGAGGAGCTAAATATCTTTGCCCAACAGACGGGGATTATTGGGAATGATGTGGAGATAGGGTTTTCATCGCTAAATCAAGATGAGGTACTGGACGCTATGGAGAGGGTTAAAGCCAAACTTGCCAAGATAGTTGGGGTACATGATGTTAGTGATAATGCCAATGAGGGTGAGCGAGAGCTAAAACTTCGTGTCAATGAGTATGGTCAATCGTTGGGGCTAAGTGAGGGGTATATCACCTCTGCTCTGCGTGGCTCATTTTTCAAAGGTGAGTATGCCAAAGCATTTAACCAAGAGGGGTTGGTGCGTATTAAAGTAGAGGATAAGTACAAAGACCAACAAGGGAGTATTGATAATTTTCGGCTTACTACTCCTGAGGGGCAAGTGGTGGTATTGTCTGAGGTTTGTGACTTCTTCTACCAAAAGAGTTTTGTTCGTATCTTTAAAGAGGATGGGGATAAGGTTCGCTCTCTCTTTGCTAGGGTTGATAAAAAGGTGATTGTGCCTAATGATGTAATGGCTCAGATACAACCCCTGCTTGATGAGATAGAGCAGAGTGGTATTAAGTTGATTATCAAAGGGGAGCAGGAGGAGAATACGAAGATGAAAAAAGAGATGAGTCAGGCGGCGATAATGGCTGTTTTTCTTATCTTTATTACACTAGTTTGGATGTTTAACTCTCTTGTGCAACCATTGATTATCCTCTCTATTATCCCTCTCTCTATCCTTGGAGTACTTGTGGGTACTAAACTGATGGGAATCAATCTAACTATGCCTGGCGTGATGGGGATTATCGGTCTAGCAGGAGTTGTGGTGAATGATGGGTTGATTATGCTCTCATTTGTGCGAAGAGGTAAAAACTTTGAGGAGATATTAGAACAGGCTAGTTATCGTGTTCGACCGATTATCTTGACTTCGGTTACTACGGTTTTAGGGCTTTCATCACTTATCTTCTTTGCCTCTGGTCAAGCTTTGATTTTGCAACCTATGGCTATTAGTTTGGGGTTTGGGATTGCTTGGGCTACGGTGCTTAATTTGTATTTTGTGCCTTTGATGTATGCGGTGATTTATAGAATAAAGGATGAGAGATGATAGGAACATTGGCAAAAGCTAGTTTTGCATATATTTTTAGATGGGTGCTGTTTATATTTTTGGCTATTGCTACTAATATATGGTTAGCCATAAACTATTTAGGAAGTGATGGTCTATTGGGCGTTATTACTATGGTTACAGTTACTGTATTCCCTATTATATGGTTTGTTATGGCAAAAAAGACGGCACTTTTTGTTGCTATCTTCAAAGTTGTAGATGAGAGTATTGATGATTTGGTAGAGTTTGTGGTGGATACTTTTTTGGTAGATGACAACAAGAGCAAGATAGCAAACTATGATAAGGTCTTTGCAGAGCAGTCAAAAGTAACACAGATGGTTTTGAATTTTTTCTTTGAACAGGTTGATTTTTTTTCACAGGTAGAGAGTTTGATGTCACAGGAAGAGTACTCTGATGGGGAGTTGAAGCAGAAGATGATTGAGACTATTGAGGATAAGGAGGCGTTTGAGAAGTGGGAGCCTAGTATGTTGACACCACTCTATCTATTAGGTGTCAATATTGGAGTAGTGGTTTTGGCTAGTCATTTTTTGTAGCTAAACCTCTCGCTCCATATATATAGTCATATTTTTCCCAAATATCAGAAATATTAATTCGTTTTAGAATAAAAAGATTTAGTAGTAGAATAACACTGAAAGCACCAAATCCAATCCCCAACTCTAGCTGTGCAAAATCAAAAAGTTTAACCATAGCTACTAGTATAGAGATGAAAAATATATCAATCATACTCCACGGAAGCAGTTTTGCTACAAGTATTAGAAGTCTTTTGACAAGATAACCAGACCTCTTTAGTTTCATCAGTGTGAGCAGGATTACGATAGAGACAAAAATCGAAACGGGAAAGAGAAATATAAGAAATGCTAACATCACCCCTACAAGATACTGTTTATGTTCAAATATCGTAACAAAAATAGAACTCATATCGAGACTTTGATAGATACCATTTATATTGATAGTCAGAATAGAGAAAGAGAAAGCAATCACAAGTGAGATAAGAGAGACAAGGCTAAGTGCGAGGGTTGTGTCAATGAGATTTTTGTGGTCTCTATAGAGAACGGTATCACAGAGTCTGCACCTAGCTTTTGTTCCCTGATGCAGTCTTATTTTTCTGTGTAGTGTGTGACATTTTTTGCAGATGATTAGCTTGTCTAGTTCATTTTTTTTCATTGTAAATATTATACCAAAAATTTAAAAATCTAAAAAGGTAATTTCTTATTATATCAAAACTAATAAAATAATTTTATCATCTACTAAAACAAAAAAGAATATAATAGAGAAAAAGAAAAAGGAAAAATCGTGAAAGCAATTAATAAAATCCTAACAGTCATAGATGACTCTAAACTAAGTAGAGATATTCTGAAAAAATCTATTGAACTAGCTAACAAGTTCGATGCGAAAATTATCGTTTTGTATACTATCCATATCCCTTTTTTCAATCTGCCAATATACAACAAAAATGTACCAGTTGATAAAGAGGCAGTAAAAGAGAGTATAGACAGGATATTTGATGAGTTAAATATAGGTAAAAATATTAGTCACCATACGCTGGTATATTTTGGTGACAATAGTGAAAGAGCCATTATCGAAGCAAAAAGAGATGCTGTGGATATGATTGTGACCTGTTCCAATATCAAATATGAGAAGCTTATTCGAGAGGCTCAAAAGCCGATGTTGGTTGTAAAGAGTGAGTATAGAGAGTACAAAGATATACTGATACCTACAGATTTAAGTGCAAAATCAAAAGAGAGCATAGAGTTTATCAAAAATAGTTTTGATGCAAATTTTGCTCTTGTACATGGTTATGAGAGTGTAACTGCGACGATGAGTATGTATGATATAAGTTATGTGGATATGGTTGAGTATAGAAGAGAAAACAGGGATATAGCTTTGGAACTTTTTGGAGAGTTCAAGAAAGAGGTGGGAGTAGAAGGTGAGTTGACTGATGCTAGTTTCTCGCTTCCTCATGGAGTTTTGGAGTATATAGAGGAGAAAAAACCAGATTTGGTTATGGTTACTTCTCATAGTTCAGAGGAGAGTTTCTTTGTAGGTTCTATGTCGAGTTATTTGGCAAAAGAGTCACCTTATGATATATTGATATTTTGTTAAAAAAAAGCAGTTAAAATATAGTTAAATTAAAGATAAAAGATATTACAATCTAACTATATAAATAGACATCTTGTAAAACTCTTTGGAATCGGAGACTTTAGTCCCGAATATTGCGAGGCTGAAGCCATCGGTTCCTAGTTTTGAAAGAAGTCTAATATTAAAGGTAAAAAACTATTAAAACAAGATTTAAAGATTTTTTTCATCACTATGGATATATGGAGCTTGAACATGCAATGGAACTTTTTGCTGTGTTTGGTGGGATTGAGTGTGATATTGAGTTAGATTTTTTGGATGACCTTGAATTGCTTATTCGTTTTAGTTTTGTTGAGAGATATCTAGAGTTCTCAAATCTCATCTCTCCCTCATATCTTCTCGAAGAGCCATATCGTTATATTCTCATCTCTATTGCTAGAGGTGACGGTAGACTAACCAATGTTTTTAGAAAAGCACGAGTAGGTGATACCTTGGGGATGAGTATAGTCAATCAATTGATAGAGCTTGGTATTGTAGAGCTTGAAGAGTCCAGAGAAGCACCACTCAAAAAGTATCCTAATCAGAAATTAGAAAAATCACTTCGTTCCTATAAAATAGAGGCAAAAATCAGGTTCAAACAACCTTTTTACCGTTTTTGGTTTGGTTTTGTAGAGCCATATAGTAAGGATTTATCCCAGAATAGGTCTCAGAGATTTTTTGAAAACTTTGAACAGCACTTCTCTAGGTTAAACTCTTTGGTCTTTGAACAGCTCTCCAACGAACTTCTCAATCAGCACTACAATGATAAACTGAAATCTATGGGAAGCTACTGGGATGTAAACTCTGAATTTGACATCTTGGCAAAAACAACTAGAGGTGAGACTGTTGTAGGTGAGTGTAAATATAAAAATCGTCGAGTCTGTAAAAGTGAGCTTACAAAGCTTAAACAGAAAGCAGAGGTATCGGGGCTAAAAGCAGATACTTATGCACTCTTTTCTAAAAGTGGGTTTTCTAATGAGCTTTTGAATAGTGAGGATGAGGATCTGATTCTGTTTGAGTTGGAGGATTTTCGGAAGCTTCTTTAGTTTATCTTCTATTACTTATATTTTTCGTTATGGTTTCTAATTTAGACTCTTACGACCTCTCTATCACATCCCAAACTTTTAGAATCAAATGTTATAATTATTTCAAAAAGGAACTCAAATGTGCATGATGATAAAAAATAAATATATAGACCCCTTTACAGACTTTGGATTCAAACATATATTTGGAAATGTTGAGAATAAAGGATTGTTGATAAGTTTTCTCAATGATCTGCTAGATATAGAGGATAAGATAGTAGATATAACCTACCGAAATCTTGAAAAATTGGGACTAAATATCATAGATAGAAGAGCTGTTTTTGATGTTTATTGTACTGATGAGAGAGGTAATAATTTTATAGTTGAACTTCAACGAAGTAAGCAGAAATATTTTATAGATAGAAGTATATACTATACAAGTTTTCCCATCCAAGAGCAGTCAAAAAAGGGTGATTGGGACTATAGACTAGAAAAAGTCTATTTTGTAGGGATTCTTGAGTTTAAGATGGATGATAACAATAGTGATGATTATTTGACAAAAGTTCAGCTTATGAATACCAAAAGCAATGAGGTCTTTTATGATAAATTGACCTACTACTATATAGAGATGCCAAAGTTTACAAAAGAGGAGAAAGAGTTATCTAGCCATTTAGAGTATTGGATGTGGTATCTCAACAATCTATCTAAAATCCAAGAGATTCCTGAAAAGCTAAAACAAGACAAAGTGATAAAAAAGGCTTTTGATGTTGCCGAATTTTTGGCACTTAGCAAAGACAAACAGTTTGCTTATCAGAGTGATCTGAAAGCGAAGTTGGATTATTTTAATGCGATGAGTTATGCTAAAGAGGAGGCAGAGAAAGAGGGTTTGAGAAAGGGGAAAGAAGAGGGGAAAGAAGAGAAAGCTATAGAGATAGCTAAAAATCTGCTCTTAGCAAAAGTGGATATTGAAACTATTGTGAAGAGTACGAGTTTGAGTATAGATGAGATTCGAGAGTTGGAATAATTAATTCCTAGCTCTCTTCACCCTATTTATATTATTAAGATGTTCTTTATATGAGTCGGTAAAATCATGAACTCCATCTTCATTTCTCATAAAGTATAGATATTTCGTTGTAGCAGGTTTTATAGCAGCCTCTATAGCATCTATCGATACCGAGCAGACAGGGTAGGGTGGAAGCCCCTTGTTTGCATAGGTATTAAATCCACTCTTGTCGGTTTTGATTCTTTTTGGAGTTACTTTGGTATGAGAGTACTTTCCATAGTTTAGTGTACCATCCATCTGTAGAGCCATATCTATTTTAAGTCGGTTGTAGACAACAGAGGCGACTATGGGCATCTCTTCACTGTTTGCTGACTCTTTTTGGACGATTGAAGCTATAGTTAGATACTTTAGCCACTCTTTTTTATCATATCTTTTGAGATGCTTTTTAGCTAGTTTCTCATATTTTTTCTCAGATAGTTCTACTAAAAAAGAGATAATCTTCTCCTCTTTTATCCCCTTTGGAACATGGTAGGTATCTGGGATAATTCCAGCCTCTTTATAGTTACTAAATTGATTATAGTAACTATCTAATCTCTTATAGTCAAGTTTATATCTTTTTGCAATATCTTCTAGGAAAATCGGTCTGGTCTCTCCAGGGATTAGGGTAATAATCTGAATCGCTTCAGAGGCTGTAGTGAGTTTATCTAAAAAATCTATACGATTTATAATCCCTATTCCGATATCTAGCTCACCATGTTTGGGCTGACCAAGAGTTGCTAGGAGATAAATATCTATTTTTGAGAGTTTTACTCCGCTGTTTTGTAGATGGTTTATTGTATTGGTGATTGAACCTTTGGGCAGTTTGAGTGTATCGGTGGTAATTCCTATAGGAGTAGTAATATAAAAAGCCATAGAGACTAGGGCAGTGGTGAAAAGATTTTCTACGGTTGTACACAACCTAAATAGTAGCTTTGGTATTTTCATCTACATATTATATCTAACAATTGATAAAAGATTATGGTATAATATTTTATGTTAAGAATATTACTAATTAGTCTATCGCTATTATTTGTAGGGTGTGCCGTGAAGAGACCAATAACTTGGGAAAAGAGAGTGGTAGATAGCAATCTAACACATATCGAGTTGGCTTTTGATGAGTATGGAAAAGAGCATAACCAGACGCTACTTTTTCTACATGGTTTTGGAGAGAGTCGATACACTTGGCGTTTTTTGGTTGATGATTTATCAAAAAAGTACCATCTCGTTACGCTTGACCTAAAAGGTTTTGGTGAGTCTCCAAAGCCAGAAGATGATGACTATTCTGTATATGACCAAGCACGAATAGTGGGTGAGTTTATAGAGAATCAGAAGCTCAAAAATATAACCATAGTGGGTCGTTCGTTTGGTGGTGGTATATCGCTTGTCTTGGCACTAATGCAAGAGCAGGGGATTATAAAAAATAGACTAGATAGATTGGTTCTTATCAATAGTATGTCATATGAACAGAAACTACCATCCATGATGAGAGTTTTGACCTATCCTATTATAGGATTTTTGGGTATTCATCTTATGGGTGATAAAAATATTGCCAAAGAGGCGTACAATTATGCCTTTAATGATGATAAGCTTATCCCTCTATCTAGTGTAAATCACTCGGCTAAGATGCTATCTATGCCTTTAGCAAAATATGCTTATCTCCAAACTGTTAATAATATTATCCCTGATGATATTAGAGAGATGGAAAAAGGTTACAAAGATATAAAACTTCCTACGCTAATACTTTGGGGCAAGAAAGATGTATCTATCCCCTATAAATTTGGAAAGAGACTTCACCAAGATTTGCCAAATAGCCATTTGAAAATTTTTAAAAAGGTTGGGCATATGCCTCAGGAGGAGGTTCCACAGAGAGTTGTGGAGGAGATTAATAGATTTATGGTAGAGTATCAATAACATTAAAACTAAATGGAGTCCAATAACTCATGGTCACATTGGACTCTCTCAAAATATCACCAGTCCATGTGTTGCAGGTCTTGATTAGATTATATCTGTATGGAGAGTTATAAAAGATATGGTTATATTCATCCCCTCTCTTTTTAAAAACTATCTTATCTCCAAAACTTTCTAAAATTTTTCTCTCTATCTTATCTTTTTGAGCAATAGAAACTTTTATCGGTTTCAGATATAAAAATCTATCTACTCTTCTATAGTATGTGACATGCATTAGCGATGGGGTGTTGATAAATAGTGCTTTTAGTGCAGTAGTTGTCTTTAGGTCACTCCACGAAGGAGTATTGAGATAGGTCTCACTATCTCCCCAACCAAATGCTAGATAACCTCTTTTTTCGCTTTTTAGCAATATAGGAAGAAGCTTTTGCCAGTTATATTTTGACTCTTCGATATTTATAACAATATCGCTATGCATATCATTATAAAGTATATGGATAGTCTCAGTTTTTTTATCTAAAGGTATGTTGCTATTGAGTGGGAAAAGAGCTAATATATATGATAATACAATATATAAAATCATTATGAAGATGAATGATAGTAATGTATAAATTAGATATTTCAATATTTTCATAGACTCTTTACTTTTGATAAATTTATTAAACTATTATACCCTATTGATGATTTGTTAATATTGATGAGCTATAATACTAAGCAAAAAAGGAAATAGATATGAGTGAAAAAGTAAAAGTAGTCTGTCCACACTGTGCAAAGGTAAATAAGATACCCAAAAAAGAGAGTTATGCAAAGGCAAACTGTGGTCATTGCAGAGAGTCTCTCTTGGATTCTCGACCTATTGAGGTTGATAAAGAGGATCTCTTGCATGTGTTGGTCAATAGTGATATACCTGTTATCGTTGATTTTTGGGCTCCTTGGTGTGGTCCTTGTCGTCAGATGGCACCAGCTTATGAAGAGGCGGCATTGGAGATTCCACTACAAGCACAGTTTTTGAAAGTCAACACAGAGGAGCATCAAGATTTGGGTGCGGCTTATGGCATACAGAGCATTCCTACTCTAATAGCATTTAAAGGTACACAAGAGATGGAGCGACTCTCTGGTGCTATGAGTGCAGATGGATTGGTAAATTGGGCAAAGCAATTTGTATAATTTGAGATGATTTTACCAAATTATGATTTTATATAATCCAAATAATGATATACTGTTGCATAATATGAATCTAATTTAATTTAGGAGTTTGTGATGTCTAAAGCAAAGATATTGTTACTTGAAGATGATGCTAATCTGAATGATACTATAGCTGACTTTTTAGAAGATGAGGGGTATTTAGTTGATTGTACTTATGATGGATATGAAGCACAAGATAGATTATATGAGAGTAAGTATGACCTACTTCTTTTGGATGTCAATACTCCTGGTGTTGATGGATTTACGGTACTAAAAGAGGCTAGAGAGAGTGGTGTGGTGGCTCCCTCTATTTTTATCACCTCATTGGATGGTGTAGATGATTTAGAGAGAGGTTTCAAGAGTGGTTGTGATGACTATATACGAAAACCTTTTGTCCTCAAAGAGCTACTTATCCGTGTAGAGACACTGCTAAGAAGAGGTTTCTTTCATGAGAAGTCAGAGTTTATCATACTAGGTGAAAATATTGAGTACAATACAAAATCAAATGAACTTATTGTTAATGGTAAGCCTGAAACACTTGGAAATAAAGAGTCTGCTCTATTTAAACTTTTTATGAAACATCAAGATGAGGTTATATCACACGATAGAATCTACAAAGAGTTGTGGGATTTTGATGAAGACCCAAGTGATACAGCTTTACGAACATATATCAAAAATATCAGAAAGATTATAGGTAAGGATAGAATTGTCAGTATCAAAAAACAGGGATATAAGTTTACTTCGTCGCAATGAGAAGCTGTCACTATATAGATTTTTAACTCTCTATATCTTTTTAGTTATAGTGTTGGTCTCTCTACTCTCCTCTTTTTACTATAAGAGTCAGGAGGATTTAATGTTCTCAAATGAGAGAACCAAACTCTCTACTTATGCCAATGAGCAGGTTAAGCATCTAAAAATACTACACCACTATTTTCCTACTAAAACAGAATACCCCAGAGATGATAGATACAATAGTGCTACATACGATATTGAACGAGTAGCTATCTTCTCTACTTTAGATAATAGTAATATTGATTTT
>NZ_JAACKB010000203.1 GCF_010892395.1 Sulfurovum sp. bin170 | reverse complement strand
TTAGCCTTCAAGACTATAAATCAGAAAGCCTTTCAAATTCAGACTTGTTGGAGTCTGCTAGTTAGGAAGCCTCTAGCTCTTTAGCTAGGGGTAGTTCACGGTTGAATACTTTGATAAGTTCCTTCTAAAAATATAGCTAAAAGAATCAAGAGACTAATTCCTGCTGGTTTACTATAGAGCTTATTAGCGGTAATATATATAAGCATAATCGTTGCTACGGTCATTGTTGCAATATCAAATATGGTAGTTTTTATAGTTAAATCTATTGCTATTGGATTTGGAGATACAAGTGCTGATAGACCAATTACCAAAGTTATATTTGCTAGGTTAGAACCGATAATATTACCTATAGCCATATCAACTTTACCTTTGATAGATGCGGATATAGATACTACAAGTTCTGGCAAAGAAGTACCAAAGCTAATTAATACAATAGCTATAACTCTATCACTAATACCAAAGTCTGTAGCGATACCAGAAGCACTCTCTACTGTAAAGTGAGCACCACCGACAACCAATATAAGACCAACTGTAAGTAGTGGAATGGTTTTTAGCCAATTAAAATATTTCTCTTGCTTTATCTCTTCTATAGCTTCATTTTCTAATACAGGAGCATCATTAAGCAAAAAGAGTACATAAGCAGACATCAATAATAGTAGCAGTATAGCATCAAATCTACCAATATGACCATCTATACTCATTATAATAAACAGCATAATAGGCACTAATGCCCAAGTGGTATCTTTTGCAAAAAAGTCTCTATTTGGTTTAATGTTTTTTGTTATTATAAATATAAGTGCAAGGACAAGAGTTATATTGAAAATATTACTTCCTATCGCATTGGCGAGTGCCATCTCAGGCTTATTATTAAAACTAGCGGCCACACTTGCTGCTACCTCTGGAAGAGATGTACCTAGAGCAATAACAGTTGCTCCTATAACAAACTCTGATATGTTAAAATGAAGAGCTATTCTCTCACTCTGATTAACTATAAAGTCTGCACCAACTATCAATGCCCCTATTGCCAAGATAAATATAACAAAATCCACTAACTCTTCTCCGTTCTTACTATTAGACTATTTGGAAGATTAAACTTTTGTATAAGAGCCTCCTCCTTAGCTCTCATATCTCCACTATCTATCTCATGGTCATAACCCAAAAGATGTAGTAGACCATGTATAAATAGTAGCGATAACTCATCATCCAACTCATGTCCTAAAGTCTCAGAACTATCTATGATATAATCAGCAGATATTACAATCGAACCTAAAGGTATATGCTCAAACTTACTATTCACCAAGTCACTGCTTAGTGGAAAGCTCAATACATCTGTAGGAGAATTTTTCCCACGATATTTTAAGTTGTATTGTTGAATAGTAGGATTATAGCATATAGTTAGGTCAATCTCTCTTGTTGTTAGACTATTAGCAATAGTCTCTAAATGTTTTTGGTTAATCTCTAGTGTTGTTTTGTTTTCAATATTTAACATGCTGTGAAGTTTATCTAATTGGTTGGCAAGATATGTTTAAAATGAATTAATCTAATAGAGATCTTGCAAAACTAGGAAACGAAAACTTTAGTTTTGCCTCTTTCGGGGCTAAAGCCTCCGATTCTAAATAAATTTTGCAAGAAGTCTAATCACTCTTATACAAAAACTCAATACTAGAGCTATTTGGTGGTTGTAAGATAATATTCGTCTCAAAGCTATCACTATGGTCAACTCGTACTTTTACCCCATCTCTACCGTTATTGTGTTGATAGATTACAGTGATATTGTCAGAGATTTTTTCGCCTATCTCTACAGAGAGTCTCTCATCTATCCCTTGACCCAAGAGGAGGTGGTCTACACTAATCCCTAGACTCTTCATCAACTCTTTTGCAAAAGTTCCACCCAAAAGAGCATATAGTTCTGTTCCACTTCTGTTTCCTGTTCCAGTAGAGTCAAAGAGAATGAGTGAGAGTATCTCTTTTTGTGTCAGATATGGGTCGGAGTTGAAGTTTATGATTGGGTCATCTGTTGTTCCTGATATAAAAATTTGAATATTGTACTGCTCTTTTATGTAAGTTGCTTTTATCTCCAAGAGAGGCTTTTGTGGGTTACCTGAGAAGTAGATGTGACTCTTATCCAGATAGAAGCGTTTATCATCTTGTTGGTAGTACCCACTGTTAATAGTTGTTGTACCTAGAAGTTTCAAATCTCTGTTATAATCTTTTATCAAAATAAGACTATTTGTAAACTCTATATTTATATCATCTGTAATATATTTTAGAGGTTTGTCATTCTCTATAGTGATTCTCATTTTGATACTATTCAAGGCACTTTTCTCTTTTTCAAGCAACTCTTGGACTATCATAATATCACTATCCTCTGAAATACCAGAGCCAACAGCCTCATATGTGATGGTGTTGCCAAAGGGGTTTATCGTCCCATCTATAAAAAGTCTCTCTCTATCTAATTTTAATATCAAATCATATCTACTAACCAAATCAAAATCTCTATTTTTAAAAGAGAAATTAGCAGAGGCAATAGCAAACTCACCTTTTAGAGTATCTATATTGTACTCCCCATGAACCAATGCTTTCTCTTTTAGCCAAACTCTATCCACATAGATAACGCCATCTCTATAGCTTAGATAGGATTTTTTATTGGAATAGAAGTGACTTATGTAGTCGTTATAGAACTTAAAGTTATATCTATCAACCTCTATATTATCTCTATCTATAGAGAGTTTTCCAGATAGTGC
>NZ_JAACKB010000202.1 GCF_010892395.1 Sulfurovum sp. bin170 | reverse complement strand
CCATTTTTAGAAGAGCATTGTGCCAGACTATATATTGCCCATAACGCTGGGGAGGCATATCGTTTATATGCAGATAGAAAACCAGATATTATTATTATGGATCTATCTGTAGCCAAATTGGGTGGGGTAACCATAGCCAAAAAGGTTCGAGAGAAAGATTATAACACTTACTTAATCGCATTAACAGAACATGCAAATAGAGATATACTCTTAGAGATTGTAGATTTGCACTTCTCTAGTTACCTTATTAAATCATCAGATAGGACAGAACTTCTCAAAGCACTTCTGAAAATCTCTAAAAAAGCAGAAAATGGTAAGTTGATTCAGTTAGAAGAGAGCTTTTTTTGGGACAGTAGGAGTAATCTGCTTTTTTATGAAGATAAACAGATAATTTTAACAAGAAGAGAACAGAAACTTTTTGAACTATTGGTCGAAAAAAATGGTAATGCTTGTAGTGATGATGAGATATTCTTCTATGTATGGGAAGATGAGTTTGATAGAACAGTGACAAATGACTCTATACGGACATTGGTTAAAAATTTGCGTAAAAAAATTCCTAAAAAATTGATAGAAAATCAATATGCTGTTGGATACAAAATTAATATACAGATTTAAACAATACACGATTACTGTACTTTTACCACACAGTTTATATACTATTTTTTGAGATTATTCCATGTTGCAACAATAACATGTTTTAATATAAAAGGGAAGAAAATGAGACAAATTATTGAGAAGATAGAGGATGGATGATTATGAAAAAATTAGAAAATTTAACCATGCTTTATATAGATTTTGATAACGATGAGAGAGATAAATATTTAAAAGTGTTTAGAAACTATTTTAAAAAAGTTTTAGTAACTTCTGAAGATGGTTTTAGAATCTATAATGAAGAGAAACCAGATATTATAATCATAGAGTTGGAGACTCCACAGAGTGTAGAGTTGGTAAAAAAGATTAGAGAAAAAGATGACAAGATAGGGCTTATGGCTCTGACCAATAACTCTAGTATAGCACTGCTTAGAGAGATTGTCGAACTCTCTTTTTCATCCTATCTTATAAAGCCAGTATCTGATAGACAGATAGAGGATGAGCTAAAAAAAGTCTCAAAAAAAATAGACAGTATAGGAAAGATACTCCTACCACTATTTTGTCAATGGGATATAAAGAGTAAAACACTGTTTTATAAAGAGAGTGTTCTCTTTTTGACAAAGAGAGAGTCAACGCTATTTAAACTGCTTGTAGAGAAGAGAGGAAAGTTCTCTACTGATGATGAGATTCTGTTTGCTGTATGGGGTGATGAGTTTGATAAATCTATAACAAACTCATCTATACGAACTCTAGTGAAAAATTTAAGAAAAAAAGTTCCAAATGGCTTAATAGAGAACCAATATGGTGTGGGGTATAAAATTAGTGAATAGTGAACAACGAATAGTGAATAATTTAATCCTCACTGTTCACTGACAAAAGATATTTAGCTACGGCATCTTCGTCATTACTATGAGGTAAGATGATAGATGCTTCATTTTTAACCTCATCTAGTGCATTGCTTACGGCTACAGATGTCCCTGCTATTTTGAACATCTCTATATCATTTATGCTATCTCCAAATACGGTTATTTTAGCTAATGGAATATCAAGATACTCACTTACTTTGTGTAGGGCATGAGCTTTGTCACCTAGTGGATGGAGTATTGTCAAAAACCAACACCCCATATAGTTCTCTGGAGATAGTTTAATCTCCACAACATTATCGAAAGTTTTTTGTAGATGTTCTGCTAGTGGTCGCAGAAGAGACTCTTCAGCCATATATACAATCTTTAGAGTATCTTCTGCCCCCTCAATTTTAGATTTATAACTTATCCGTGGGTCAGTAGAGTAGCTTTTGTCTATAAGATATGATTGAAAAGAGTTCATAATAGGAGGGAGTGAAAATGTTTCACTTAGTGTCTTTTTATCATTAAGAGAGATGATAAAAGGTTCTATATTAAACTTTTTCCCCTCTTCTATAACAGCATCTGTAACTTTTTTACTCAATATCTTTAGGTCAATCACTTTTTTCTCTGTAGTAACAACCATCGCACCATCAAGTAAAATAAGAGGTGCTTTTAGGTGCATCCCATGCAAAAACTCTTGGGTTTTATTAAAAGACCTAGCGGTTGCCACAGATAGTAGAGTTTTGTTCGTCAAGCTGTTCCAAATATCTCTGCTAAATTGTGTAACTCTCTGGCTACTGTGTAAAAAGGTGTGGTCTAGGTCAGTTATAAATAGTTGTTGCATTATTATCTCTTTTTGATGCAATTATAGTAGAATTCCATTTATGAACATATTGATACAGATACTGATACTAATGACCCTACTAGAGCTTGTCGAAGCAAACTTCCACAAAGCACCTACACTAGGAATGATGATAGATAGACTCTATGGCTACTACAAGAGGAGCGTATTTCTCTTTTTTGCTGTACATCCAACATTCTATTTTGTACTTTTGGTATCTCTATATACGAAGATACTGGATTTTTATATTATCGTGATATTGATTATCAAAGTTTTTGATATATTTTTCAAGATAGAGATGATACAACAACGACATATCAAAAAAGAGATGGATATAGAGTTGGCATCTATGATGGATATGGAGATGTCACCTTGGATGGGCTATTTGGGTACACTGATGTATGTTCCACTACTGGCTATGGCACTGTTTAATTGATTCTTAAAATAAAATATATTATAATGCCAAAACTACAATTAAAAAGACTACAAACATCCCCATATAGCTTTCAAGAGGACCTATGAGCGAACAACAACAGAAAAAACATTACAATAAGAAAAAAAACAGCAGAACACATATTCCTGTTTCAGGATACAAAGTAGAAGATTTACAGGCTCAACCACTTGAAAAATTGGTAGATATTGCTCTGGAAGTTAAAGTAGAGAACCCAAATGAGTTCAAACGAAAAGACCTTATCTTCGAAATCCTAAAAGCACAAGTAACCCAAGGTGGATTTATCCTCTTTACTGGTATCTTGGAGGTTATGAACGACGGATATGGTTTCTTGCGTTCAGAAGATGGCAATTTTGCTAACTCTCGAAATGATACCTATGTAAGTAGCACACAGATAAAAAGATTTGCTCTACGAAATGGTGATATAGTTACAGGTCAGGTGAGGCAACCAAAAGACCAAGAGAAGTACTATGCTCTACTTAAGATAGAGGCGATAAACTATTTGCCACCAGAGGAGTCAAAAAAGAGACCACTATTTGACAACTTAACCCCTCTATATGCTACAGAGAGACTAAAGCTAGAGTATCAACCACTGAAATTGACAGGTCGAGTACTTGACCTATTTTGTCCTATTGGTAAAGGGCAGAGAGCATTGATTGTCGCACCTCCTAGAACAGGTAAAACAGAACTTCTAAAAGAGTTGGCTCATGGTATTAGTCATAACTCTCCAGATGTTTCACTAATGGTGCTTCTAGTCGATGAGCGACCAGAAGAGGTTACTGATATGCAACGCTCAGTAAAGGGTGAAGTCTATAGTTCAACTTTTGACCTACCTGCACAAAATCATGTACGAACAGCAGAGATGGTTATAGAGAAGGCAAAAAGACGAGTAGAGAGTGGCAAGGATGTTGTTATTTTACTAGACTCCATCACTAGACTTGCACGAGCATACAATACCGTAACTCCAAGTTCAGGAAAAGTTCTCTCTGGTGGTGTGGATGCCAATGCTCTTCATAAACCAAAAAGATTTTTTGGAGCAGCTAGAAATATAGAGGAGGGTGGTTCTCTTACTATCGTAGCAACTGCTCTTATTGAGACTGGAAGCCGTATGGATGAGGTTATATTTGAGGAGTTCAAAGGTACAGGTAACTCAGAAGTGGTTCTGAACAGATATGTAGCGGATAGAAGAATCTACCCTGCAATGGATGTGACTAAATCAGGAACAAGAAAAGAGGAGCTAATGATGGACCCTCTTGTACTCCAAAAAGTATGGGCTATCAGAAATGCTATGCAGAGTATGGAGGATGTAGAGGGGCTTAAGTTCCTGTTCTCCAAGATGACAAAGACTAAGAGCAATGATGATTTCTTGGCAATGATGAATGACTCTTAAAAAAAAATGGTGCAATAAATTGACACCCTACGGTTGTGAATGTTGTAGGGTGCATTTCAATGCACCATATCGATGAATAATAATGAAAATAGGTGTATTTGATTCGGGGGCAGGGGGCTTAAGTGTAGTTAAGAGTCTGCTAGAACACAAACTTTTTGATGAAATCATATATTATGGGGATACAGCTCGTGTCCCTTACGGTACAAAAGACCAAAATACCATTATCCGTTACTCCCTTGAAGCCCTAGAATTTTTCAACAACTTCGATATAGACCTCCTAATCACAGCATGTAATACAGTTAGTGCATATGCTCTGTCCGATATGAATACCCAGAGTAGATACCCAGTATATGGGGTAATAGAATCAGGTGTCATGGCAGTAGAGAAGCAGAAAATAAAAAAAGATGATGAGATACTAATTATCGCTACTCGTGCAACTATCGGTTCAAAGAGCTATCAAGAGGCTCTTGGGAATTTGGGTTATAGTAGTATAACAGCGATTCAGACAGGACTTTTTGTACCGATGGTAGAGGAGGGTATTTTTGGTGGTGAGATTCTTCATGCGACGATGAAGCACTATTTCTCTGATGTGCCTGAACCAAAAGCAATTATATTAGGTTGCACACATTTTCCTCTTATAGGTGATACACTACAGAGTTATTTTAAGCAGAAACCTCTGTTGATTCATTCAGGTGAAGCTATTGTTGAGTATCTGGAGGCTAGATATGATTTGTCGACAAGAGATAAGGAGTCAAAGTTGAAGATATTTGCTTCTGATAATGTTATAGGCTTGAGGAAGATAGCCGATAATTGGCTAGGAAGAGCCATAAAATAATTAGCAAAATAGTTATATAGCTATTGTTTTTAGTTCTTTTAGTTATTCCATTCTCCTTACATTTTTTTTTGATAAAATTTTTTCATAATTTAAAAAAAGGAAAAATATGAAAAAACATGTCATTGTATTAGAGGCTGAAGGTGGAGCAGATAAGTGGATTGATGGACATAGACGAGACACTATGCCAATCATCAATGCGATTATAGAAAAAGGTTATACCTCAGAGACGATTTATTATCGTGATGAGTGGTTCAAGGAGGTATTTGATTATGTTTTAGAAAAAGCAGACGCGGTAGTATCGAGAATCAATCCAGGTAACTTGCCAAATGGTGAAAGCAGACTCTTTGAGATGCTTCGTCAGCTTCATGATAGTGATGTGATTATCTTGACTCATCCAAATACTATGATGCGTTTTGGTGCCAAAGATGCTCTAGCAAAACTAGCAGATACTGACCTTGTGACCGATGATACTTATGCCTATTATGATTATGATGAGTTCAAGAAGATTTTCCCAAAAAGTATCTCTTATGGAACAAGAGTTATCAAACAGAACAGAGGTTCCACAGGAGATGGTATCTGGCGAGTTGAGATTGTTGATAACAAAGTTGAGTATGAAGCAGGTGATACCTTGCCACTTGATACAGTTATCAAATGTACCGAAGCAGTAGACAACCATGTGGAGTACAACTCTCTTGGAAAATTTATGAAATTCTGTAAACGATATATCGAGGGTGACAATGGAATGTTGGTCGACATGCGATTTATGCCCCGTATTGTAGAGGGTGAAGTTCGTATCTTGATGGTGGCAGATAAACCAATTTTTGCTGTTCATAAAAAACCAGTTCAAGAGAAAGATGCCTTCTCTGCAACCATCGCATCAGGGGCAGAATATACCTACTATAAACCAGAAGAGTATCCAGAGCTTGTGGATAAGTTTGTAAGCTCTATACCTATGATTTCAGAGAAACTAGGAAAAATCAAAAATATACCACTTATCTGGACAGGTGACTTTATGCTCGATACCGATGAAGATGGTAATGACACCTTTGTACTTGGTGAGATGAACTGCTCATGTGTTGGTTTCTTTAGCCATTTGGACATGGGAATTCAAGAGATGGTTGCTGATGAGATTATTAAAAGAGTTGAGGCGAAACACTCAGCATAAGAAAAATCTAAGTAAGACTATATTTGTCTTATTTGGCTTCCTTTTAGACCACTTGATTTAAAAATTAAGGAAAAAATATGAACTATCCAAATTTACCAAAAGATTGCACATCAATGTTGTGCAGATATTTAACCAAAGAGCTGTTTGAAGAGTTAAAAGATAAAACAACAGCCAATGGATTCAAGCTAGAACAAGCGATTAATTCAGGTATTGAGAATATCGACAGTGGAATCGGTGTCTATGCAGGAGATGAGGAGAGCTATACTCTATTTGCTCCACTCTTTGACCCAATCATCGAGGAGTATCATGGATTTACTCCAACAGATAAGCATCAAAGTAACTTAAACCCTGATGACCTAAATGCTCCAAATCCAGACCCAGATGGGAAATTTATCCTCTCCACTCGTATTCGTGTTGGAAGAAATGTTGCTAATATGCCTCTTGGTTCAGCTGTCTCAACAGAGCAGAGAGACCATATAGAATCAACCATTATTGAAGGGTTGAATAGTTTAGATGGTGAGCTAGAGGGCAATTATTACCCACTACTTGGAATGAGTAGAGAGGTTCAAGAAAATCTCATCAAAGAGCATTTCTTATTTAAAGAGGGAGATAGATTTCTAGCCTCTGCTGGACTCAACCGTGACTGGCCAGAGGGCAGAGGGATATATCATAATATCGATAAGACTTTTTTAGTATGGGTGAATGAAGAGGATCAACTAAGAATCATTTCTATGCAAAAAGGTGGAGATATTAAAGAGGTCTTTGCACGATTGGTAAGTGCTATAAAAATTATAGAGACCAAAGTGCCATTTTCGTACAGTGAGCATCTTGGTTATCTTACCTCTTGTCCAACAAACCTTGGAACGGCTATGAGAGCAAGCGTGCATATTGCTCTGCCAAACTTGTCCAAAGATATGGATGCATTTAAGACAATTACAGATAAACACCATCTACAGATTCGTGGTATTCATGGTGAACATAGCCAGAGTGAAGGTGGTGTCTATGATATTAGTAACCGTCGTCGTCTAGGTATTACAGAGGTTCGTGCTGTGCAGGATATGGTTGATGGAGTTGTTGATTTGATTGAGGCAGAGAAGGCTTTATAGGATTGGCTTATACTAACCTCAGAGGTCTAACAGAAAAGTAGTAATTATTAGTCTTTTACTTTAAGAAAGTTATAGTATGTTTACATCAAAAACGATGATAAAATTTTTTTGATAGCAATAGGGTTGCGGTGGTCTTAGTTGTTGAAAAATT
>NZ_JAACKB010000201.1 GCF_010892395.1 Sulfurovum sp. bin170 | reverse complement strand
TTGTTGTCTATATAATCGCTGAATGTCAAGAGAGTTTTTCTAAATGTTTTATCATCAATATCAAACTCATAAGAGTGGTAAAATTCCATTTTGGAGCTTGTATTGAATTTTACATCTAGTACAGCTTCCCACTTTCTCATTATCTTGTTTTGACGGATATAGTTTAGCTTATTTGCCACCTTCTCATCCGTTATCTTGGAGAGTTTGCTATCTATAAAAGCAGAAAGTATCTCTTGTTCTTCTTCTCTAGTATATTCATACTCACCCAATATAGTTACGATGTGGTCTACCTTATCCTCCACCTGCCTCTTGCTAGGTGTCTTGACTCCAAGTTGCTCCAAGAGATTTACAATACCCAGTCTCAAAGTGCTATCAGCCTCTGCCCATGTCTGCCTCAAAGCTCTTGTCATCTCTTTTTTGGTAAGCATCGGTACTTTTAGGTCAAGTAACATGGTAAGCTCTACTAGTATATTCTCATCAAGCTTTTTTATCCCCTCATCAAAGGGTTCACCACTCATTAGTTCTCTTATCTTATTGTTTATCTTTATCGACTGTTTTTTCTTTTTCTTTGCCATCTGTTTTTAACTTTATATATGATATTTGATTCTTGTGGAGATATTATAACATTTATATGATTGATTTTGATTAGCTCAATAATATAGGAATATAACCATACCTTTACTATAGATAAGATATTATATATTCAAAATTTATTTATACAAACAGAAAGGATAAAAATGCGTTTTATACTGTTTTTTCTATTGACCATTAGCCTCTTTGCCGTTGATGCAGAGTTAACCATCGAAAAAGATGTTGAGTCAAAAACAACTATTAGCATAATCGAAAATGTAAATACAGCAGGGAGTAGCAATAGGCATCAGAAGATGTTCTCACTACTTCTCAATGATATTAAGATGAGTGGACACTTTGAGGTGGATAAAACACCCAGAAGAGGTAGTTTTGAAGAGGGTGCGATGTTACCTCCAGAGCTACATGATAGAGAGTATATTATAAAGTATAGCTATTCATCATCTGGAACCAAGCTTGACATTAAGTTGATTCAGGTTTATGATAATAGGGTTGTTTTAGCAAAAGGGTATAGTGTCAATAGCTCACAACGATACCCATTTTTGTCACACAATGCCGTTGTTGATATTAACAACGCTCTAGGGCATGATGATATCTCTTGGATGAAACGGCATATACTCTTTTCCAAATATACCTCTTCGAGAAAAAGTGAGATATGGGTTGCTGACTATACACTACTCTTCTCTAGTGTTATTATAAGAGGTGGACTAAATCTTTTCCCAAAATGGGCAAACAAAAATCAAAATGCTTTCTATTATACATCATATAATGCTCTAACTCCTACACTATATCGTGTAGATATGGGTTCAGGAAGTCGCAAAAAAATTGTCTCATCTGAAGGGATGTTAGTCTGTTCAGATGTAAGTGCAGATGGGTCTAAACTGCTTCTAACTATGGCTCCAAATGGACAAACTGACATCTATGAATACAGTGTAGGAAATGGCTCCAAAAACCGACTTACAAAGTTTGGTGGGATAGATGTAAATGGTAAGTATCTAGGTGATGAGAGTAGAATAGCATTTGTATCTAACCGTACGGGAAGAGCAAATATATATGCCAAATCTATAGGCTCCTCATCTGTATCAAAAATCGCACGACATGGCTCTAACAATAGCTCTTGTGATGCATTTGACAGATATATCTTGTACTCTGTAAGAGAGGGTGGAGCTACCAATATCTATCTAGGTTCAGCTTATAGTTCATATGTCAGACCACTCACATCAAATGGTTCAAACCAACTTCCACGATTTTCAAGTGATGGTAAAGTTGTTCTATATATCAAACAGAGTGGTGGCAAGAATAGTATTGGATATATGAATCTCGCAACAAATGAGAATGCTCTCTATCCTATGCAGAGTGGTAAAATTCAATCTATTGATTGGTAGATTAATTTTTGATTGCTATAATATAGTTAAAAAATGTGAAAAGGAAAAAAATGAAAAAAAGATTAACCGTAACATTAATTTTGTCTGCTCTTCTGATGATTGGTTGTGCTCAAAAAGAGATTAGTAGTATAGGTGTAGATGGTGATGCTAATGGTAATATCCAAGAGGTAGAGTATTCCGCTTCTGATATTAATGGAAATCAGTATGAGTATGAAAATGTAGATTTGTATGGTAAAGATGGTGGCAGTTATACACATAACTCATCTTATGGTGAAGAGAGCAGTAGTGGTATAAAAAATATCTATTTTTCTTCTGACCAATATAACATCACACCTGATAAGCTACATATAGTTAGAAATAATGCCCAAGCACTAAATTCATCAATTAAGAGTGGTGCTAGAGTAAAAATAGAGGGGCATTGTGATGCCTCAGGAACAGACGAGTATAACTATGCATTAGGTTTAAGACGAGCTAAATCGGCAAGAGATGCGATAGTTAGTTCTGGTATTAGACCATCTAGTATTACGATGGTAAGTATGGGTGAGAGTTCACCAGAGTGTACCTCAGGTTACTCAAATGCGTGTTATGCTAAAAATAGACGCGTTGAGTTCAAAGTCATAAGATAATTTTGGAAATGTAGATGAAAAAGATAATTTTAATAGCTTCAATAGCCTTAGCACCAATCCTATATGCCTATGAACCATCAATATATGGAGCAGGAGATATAGATTCTGCCCAACCATATGGATTGACAACAACAGAGAAAAGTGTACTTGAGAATAGAAGAGTAGTCCAGAATCTAAAAAATAGAGTAGAGGAACAGCAGAATAGAATAGATGGTTTGACAACTATAATAGAGGGACTAAACAAAGAGATTTTGGCACTAAAAGAGCAAGTAGATACCTCTGTAAAAGGGAGTGGCTCCCAAGACCCTAATCAGACTTATAATATGCTATTAGAGTTGGGACAGATGATTGACCAAATCAACAATAACTATGTAACGCAAGAGGATCTAAAAGAGGCATTGACAGGAAGTAGACCTGTAAAGCAAACTACCACCGTCTCCACAAGTAGCACCAACTCTAATGATATCTCAACTACATATAGAAGAGCTGTTCAGCTTTTTGGTCAAAAAAGTTATCAATCTGCAAAGCAGAACTTTGAAGAAGCACTTGCAAACAACTATAAATTAGCATCATCCAACTACTATCTAGGTGAGATAGCATACTATACACAAGAGTATAGTGATGCGATTGCATACTATAAAAAAAGTGCTTCACTCTATAATAAAGCCTCTTATATGAAAATTTTATATCTTCATACAGCTATATCTCTAGCTAGAACAGGTCAAGAGAGTCAAGCAAAAGCCTTTTTTCAGTTTGTCATAGATAACTATCCTGATACCAAAGCTTCAGAGATAGCAAAAAAAAATCTGTAGGGGCAGAGCCAAGTCTCTACCCTTCATTATTAACAAAATTCCTAAGTCATAATAAAGTTTGATTAGATATGATGTTGAAATTTAAAAAACAGGAGCTTATATGACAATTACAAATGAAAATTGTGTTGTAGGTATTGAATACGAAGTAAAAGAAGCAGGAGCAACAGAAGTTGTTGATTCAAACAAAGGTACAGGTCAGCCACTAGAGTTTATTATGGGTGTAGGTCAGATTATTCCTGGTCTCGAAGAGGCACTTGTCGGTATGTCCAAAGATGAGAGTGGTGACATTATGGTTCCTGCCGAAAAAGCATATGGAGCTAGAGATGACAATGCTGTTCAGACTCTTCCAATTGAACAATTCGAAGGTGTTGAGCTACAAGATGATTTAACTCTATATGGTCAAGGTGAGCAGGGACAAACTGTACAAGTAACAGTTAAAAGTTTTGATGAGAAAGAGGTAAATGTTGATTTTAACCATCCATTGGCTGGTAAAGATTTGATGTTCTCCGTAACAGTTCTCTCTGCTAGAGGAGCTACAGCAGATGAGATAACATCTGGTCAAATTGGTGGTGGACACGACCATGGTGATGGTTGTTGTGGTAGTGGGACTTGTAGTAGTTAATAGTCTAAACTCCTTTTCTACTTAAATATACATCTTGAAAAACTCGGAATTGGAAGGCTCTGCCTCCGCTGTTTGGGAGTAAACTCTCCGTTTCCGAAAAAAACAAAATCAACTTTTTTCAAATTTCAAACGCACATTCAATCCAATAAAAAACGATATAATACCCCAATAAAAACAAAAGTTTTGGAGATAATCGTGGTTAAAAACAGATTTGTAAGATGTCACATATGTGAAGCTGTAAATAATGAAAAAGTTGGTGAGATAATCTGCAGACGATGTGGAGAGAAGATATATACTCACAAAGATGTAAGCCTTCACCGAACTATAGCTTTTTTGATAACAGCTATAATCCTCTATATCCCTGCAAACCTCTATCCTATATTAATTACTAGACAGTTTGGAGTTATGCAAGAGAGTACTATACTTGGGGGGATTATGCATCTTTGGGAGGCGGGTTCCTATCCTGTTGCTATTATTATCCTTTTGGCTTCGGTTTTTGTACCTATCCTGAAATTTATCTTTATTACCTATCTTCTAATCTCAACTAAGTATAATGTTAAATCATCAATAGCAGATAAACATAAACTTTTTTATATTACAGAGGTTATCGGCTCGTGGTCGATGATTGATGTTTTTGTTGTGGCTATACTCTCTGTGCTAATTCACTTTACGGCTGTACAGATATTGCCAGGTACGGGAGCGACTGCATTTGGACTTATGGTGTTTTTTACCATGTTATCAGCACTATCATTTGATAGTAGACTTATAAAAAAGTAGACTTGTTGTAAAACTCATTTGGAATCGGAGGCTTCAGCCCAATGCCAATGAATTAATGTTGAAATATAGCGAGGCTAAAGCCATCGTTTCCTTATATGCAATCTGCATTTTTGGAATCGGCGTGTTTACACCCGAACTATTTGTTTCAGAAAAAGGGATAAATATATATGAAAAAATATAATGCACCAAGGGTAAGGGAGTCCAGAGGGGTTAGAATCTTGACAACTATCTGGCTTGTACCATTTATTGCACTTATTATTGCCCTTTGGTTGGCATATCAATACTATGCAAAGATTGGCTCTAACATCAAAATATCATTCAAATCAAATGCAGGATTAGTAGAGAATCAAAGCCCCATAAAGATGCGTGATGTCACTATAGGAATTGTCAAAAAAATATCACTATCTAATGATGGAGAGGGTGTTATAATCAAAGCTA
>NZ_JAACKB010000200.1 GCF_010892395.1 Sulfurovum sp. bin170 | reverse complement strand
TTCGGGTGTAAACACGCCGATTCCGAAAATGCAAATTGCATATAAGGAAACGATGGCTTCAGCCTCGCTAATTCATTGGCATTGGGCTTTAGCCTCGTCATGTTCGGGACTGAAGTCTCCGATTCCAAATCTTTAGAACTCAAAGCCTCCACCTGCTCCTTTGTTCATACTAGAGTAGACAGCATGAACATAGGAGTCTCTAAGCTCACAGTTATAAATTTTTGGACATTGTAGACAGCTTTTTACCTCTTGTTGCTTTTGGCAGGAGTGTAGCTCTTTGATTTTAGCTTGTAGCTTGATTTCCCACTCATCAAGAGATATATCTTCCATTAACCATTAATTCCATAAGCTGTTTTGAGTGCAGCTATCTCATATTTGGAACCAAAGAAACAAGGAGTTGTATCATGTGGGTGTGATGGAACAAGCTCTAATAGTCTCTCCCCTCTGTCATCAATCGCTTCAGCACCTGCCTGTTCATACATGAGTGCAAAGGGAATTACTTCAAAAAGTTGTCTAAGTTTTCCCTCTGGTTTGTCTGTTGTGCTTGGGTAGGAGAAGAGTCCACCACCTTTGAGCATGATTTGGTGTAGGTCAGGAACCATACCGCCTGAGTAACGCAATCTATAACCCTCTTGGAACAGACTATCTATAAATGTTTTATGATGCTCAGCCCAGTGTTGTTGTGTTCCACCAGAAGCGTTGAGTTTTCCCTTTTCATTCATCGTAATCTCACCAAGTTGTTTAAATTTAGAATCCATAGCAAGATATAACATCGGTTTACTCTCTCTGGTTGCAATAACCAACTCAATTCGAGGTCCATAAACCACATAAGCTGAAGCGACAAGGTTTTTGCCCTCTAGTTCGCCCTCATAAATACCAAAGATAGAACCTACAGAGAGATTAACATCGACAAGGCTAGAGCCATCCAGTGGGTCATAACATACGGTATATCTACCTGTTTTGCTAAGTTCGAGTACACCCTCTTTCTCTTCACTTACCAGTGCTTTAACCGAGGAAACATTGGCAAAAGCTTTTTCGATAATAAGGTCACTTTGAACATCGAGTTTAAGTTGCTCTTCACCTGATGAGTTTTCACTCTCCGAGTAACCTAAATCCTCTGTTTTAATAGCATGGTCAATCTCAAAAGCAACATTTTTTATAGTCTCAAATATATCTTTCATTATACCTCTTTCGCATTTTTTTCTATCCAGTTTATAATCTCACTAGTATCATTTAGGTTGAGGATATCTATCTCTTTTGGTATTTTATATTTATTAATATCAACACTCTCATCAATGGCTATCGCCTCACTACAATCAAGATAACTCTCATCAATCTGGTCTCTAAAGATGGCAATACGAGGCAGAGGTAGTGTCTTTAGACCCTCAACAAGCAAGATGTCAAAATGGTTAAACATCTCTATAATTTCATCCAACTCTTTGTGTCGTTTTGAAAAGTAGGTCGTTCGAGTAGGGGAGGTCACCACGACCTCTGCACCTGTTTGTGAAAATTTGTAACTATCTTTTCCCTCAACATCAAAGATGGCTTTGTCTTTTGGGTCATTTTTGATAATGGCAACCTCTTTGGTGGCGATTAAAATTTTGGCAACCTTCTCAACGATAGTGGTTTTTCCACTACCTGATGGACCTGTGAATGCAACGGCAAAACGATTCATGTATATCCTCTTGTAATTAATGTGGAATTATACATTAAAATATGTTAAAGAGTTGATAGTTTATTTAACAGCCTTACCCAAATCCCACATAGGCATAAATATACCAAGAGCCATCAATAGAACTAAACCAGCGATAAAGAAAAGCATAATAGGCTCAATATAAGCAGCAAGGTTATCTATAAGGTCTTGGAATCTAGTATCATAATAACCTTCTACTTTTTCCAACATCATATCCAGCTGACCACTGCTCTCTCCTGCTCTTATCATCTGTAGTAGCATATTTTCAAAAAGTTCAGTCTGTTCAAAAGCGTCTGATAGAGAGATACCTCTGGCTATATTTGCATTGACTGTTAGTAGTTTCTTCTTTATATATAGATTATCAACCATACCAACAGCTGTATCTAGGGCTTCAGAGACGGGAATACCTGATTTTACTAGTTCACCAAATACAAGTGTATATTTGTGCATCGTAGCAAAAAAGATGATTTTGTGAATTAGATAGAACCTTGGATGGACTAGGAGTTTGTCTATCTTGTATTTGAAATCATCACGGTTTTTATATGTATGTAGTAGCATAAACACTCCAAATGCTAAGCCGATAAGAATATATAGTCCATAATTACTTAGGGCATGTTCCAATCCTAGCAGTATCTGTGTAGGTACAGGGAGTGCTGTATCGAATTTCTCAAACATCTCTTTAAATTTTGGGAC
>NZ_JAACKB010000199.1 GCF_010892395.1 Sulfurovum sp. bin170 | reverse complement strand
TCATTTTTATTGTAACCCATATTGTAACCAAAGGAGAGTGTGAGTGTCTGAAAACTATTGCTAACAGATATGTATATAAGATTATGCTGAATCAGATAGGTTCCCCTTAAGTTTTCTGCCTCTTTGTAGTGAGCAGGGGAAACCAACACTATGTTATACTCATTCGTATTGTGATGCTCGATTTTGGTAATCTTGTAATAGACTATCTTCTTGATATTAGTATCAAAGTAGTAGATATATCTATGGGGAATATCATAACCTGTCAAATCACTCTGTTGTTGAGTATACTCTAGATATCTATCCGTTCTTTTTTTGAACTCCTCAAATGGCTCATATAGTAGACTGTCTAATGAAAAGACTCTTCTATTTTCTATCTTTAGTCCACTAATACCAAACTTCTCAAAGTTCCTCTCTGTCAAAAGGTCTGGTCGTTTTTTGTAGCTACTCTTTCGCCAATTGTTTCGCATCAATCTTTTTCTGCTATTGTATCTGTCACTATTGGGTTTGCAAAAGAGTTTTGTAAGCCCATCATCATCACTATCACATATATTTTTGTATAGATATTTTATCTTTTCAACAAACAGTTCACCATTCCACATAAAAATGCCTTTTATTATACTAACATGGTACTTTACCATATTTATTTTATAATCCCTCAAAAAATTTCAATTTTCGGTTTACTTTCGTTTTACCACAAAAGGTAAAAACAAAATGCTTTTTAAAGCCTTATATCTAGGGCTTTAGACTATAGCTTTCCCCTCTATTTACCACATATTTACCAAGATATTTCTATTTTTACCAGATTTACTGTAGCTTTACAATTTTTACTTTCAACTCTATAGCTTTTTTTGTTTATAATTTGAGCATAATCCAAAAATTTAAGGAGGTGCAGTGGCAAGTTTTAGGGTCTCATGTCGAGACGGTTCTGTAACAAGGATGAGTATTAGTATATCAGAGGCTTATATATAGAGAGGTAAAAGATGGCAAAAACAATAACCGACTGTTGCCACCGACACGCGAGACAGTATGGATATAACCAAAGCAGACCCCTCTATGGCTACCGTTGCTCTGTCTGTGGAGAACGCTGGTGTTCTCTGTGTGGCAGTGACTACAAAAGAGAGGGAGGTGATGCGAAAAAGGGTAACAGTTGTGCATCTTGTGGAGCTGTTAATGGAAAAGAGGTTGATGTGGTTACGGTTTGGACTACATCTTATTATTAGAGTTTAATCAAGGAGTATATAGTGAAAAAGAGAAGTTTAGTTACAGTTGTGAGTATGGGTTTGTTGGTGTTTGGTTTGAGTGGGTGTGTTGCAGGTTTAGGAGATAAATTATCATCCTTAACAGGTAATGAAACAGGAAAAGAGGATATAGGTGAGACTAGTGATGGGAAGAGTGAGAGTTCAATAATGACAGGTGCAGGTATTGGTGCTGCTGCATCTATAGTTTCAGGTGGTGATGCAAAAGCTGTGGCTCAAGGAGCTGTTATTGGTGGAGCTGTAGGGGCTGTTGCTGATGCAGTAAATCAAAATGAAGCTGGTGGTGAGAAAGGTAAGGCTGATACAGAGTCTGCTAATCAAGATACAAGAGATACTAATATAGCTACAAGAGATACCAATATAGAAGAGACAGATAGAACTAATGCTCAAACTGACAAGATTCAGAGTGATATTGATTCTGCTAAATAGATATAACTTTCCCTCTTTTTAGAGGGAGTCCAAAAAAATTAAATAATAGATATGTGCTTATCTATTATTTAATTTTTATTAAAGGAGTTTTTTATGTTTAAAAAGTTTGTAAGTACAACAGTATCATCAATACTGATTGTAGGAACTTTAGGTGGTTGTAGTGCAAAAGATTGTAACCCAAGCCATCCAAAAGGTGGTGCGTTGTTTGGTGGATTAGGGTGTGCTATGTTTGGTGGATATGCTAAAAGACGATTAATTATGGATAAGAGAGTTCAAATATCTGTTGAGGAGCTACAACAATCTGTAAAAGAGTTACAAATCTCTGAAAAGAATTTACAAATTGCAAAGGATAAAAATGTTGAAAAACTATT
>NZ_JAACKB010000009.1 GCF_010892395.1 Sulfurovum sp. bin170 | reverse complement strand
CTAGACCTTTCTGAGAGAATCTTGGCGTTTAATCTGGTTTGATAGATTCGGTGAGAATGATGCTAACAAACTCACCGAGTCTACCGGACTGCTTTATTGTCTTGAGGAGCTGCGCTTCATGGGTAGACTTATTTTGAAGTATAGTGAAGTTCTGCTAGAGGGGGCTAAATCTATAGCAAAAGGGCATAAGTATAAGTTCTCCAAAGAGGAGAAGATGTTGATGACAAGTAAAGAGATTCAGTATCTTATAGAGAGAGCTATCAAATACTATATGGCATTTCAGGTGGGTCTTGATAGTCATAGTAATTATGAGCAGATGAAAAAGGCGATTGTAGATATTGATAATAATATAAAAGAGATAGAAGTCTACAGGTATCCATATGAATTAGAAAAAAAATTGAGAAAAGTTAATCGAGTATGGAGAATAAATAGATTTTTTTTAAATAGAGTGAATGACTCTTCTATTCCTCATCTACTGCTTGGTTCCACAGAGTATATTAAAATTTTACTTAAGGATATAGAGCAGTATCATAAAAAAAATCTATAGAGGAGGTTTGTGTGAGAATATTAGATGATAAAAGCGTATCATTCTTTTTTATCTTCTGCATGGGAGTGATATTGAGTGTTTTGGCATATCTTACTTACGGCATATATAAAGAGTATCAGAGGATAGAGGTGGAGGTAGAGAATAGAGCAATCTTCTCTAGCTTAAACAGTCTCCTAGAGGGGATTGAAAAGGAGAGATTAGCGTCTGCTATACATATGAGTAGAAAAAATGAAACTAGTCTAAGTGAGCTGAAAAAAAGACGAATAGAAGTAGATTTTTTGATTAGGGAGAATAGAGAGACCATATTAAGTAAAAAAAATCTTATATCTATACTAAAAGAGTTAAAAGAGGTTCGTAGTAGAGTTGATTTGTTAGATTTGAACTACTTGGATACTCTTTTTGACTCTTATCAAAACAGTATAAGTAAAACCATAATCTCCTATATGAGCAGAGTATCCCTTTCCAATAATAGAGTAAATGAGCTTAAACTTATTCGTCTAAGAGAGAGTATCAATATGGAGAGTAGTTTTCTTGCTTTTATATTGACAGATTCAAGAGCGATGAGTAGCGAAGATTTAGTCCATTGGGATACTCTATTGGCTAAGAGGGTTTTACCAAATTTTGTTCCATTCAAAAATAAAAATATAGCTTTAAAAGTCAATGAGATACTAAACCTAGAGACCTTCTCCAAGATTGGATTTGAGAATAGGGTTCAGCTTTTTATAGAATCAACAAAAGGGGAGTACTCAATATCTCTTAAAGAGTGGACCCAGAGAGTTTCAGAGAAGACAAAGCGAATCAAGGATGCACAAAATATATTGATTGATGATGATACCCTCAATCTGGAGAGACAACTTCTCAGTAAAGAGAGAGAGATGAATAAGTATATTTTTATATCTCTTCTTGTTCTGATTCTTCTGATTCTTCTTTTGGCTATTTTGCATATTTTGACCAATATTAATAGAGATAGGGGTTTTTTAAAAGATACCCTACGAGATATAGAGGTTGATTTGGATGAGAGTAAAAAGAGAGAGATAAAAGAGATATTGCAGAGAAATGACACTATAGAGATTTATAGATTTCTTGCCAATGCTATCAAAGAGCCTAATCGTGCAAAAGACCTTTTTCTTGCCAATATGTCTCATGAGATTCGTACTCCACTCAATGGTATTGTTGGTTTTACCAAGTTATTAAAAGAGACTCCTCTATTTGAAGATCAAAAGGAGATGGTCTCAATTATAGAAGATAGCTCTAATAATCTAATTAAGATAGTCAATGATATTCTTGATTTTTCTAAGATTAAGGCAGGAAAAATTGATTTGGAGATTATTCCTTTTGATCCTATCAAAAAATTTGAAGCTACGATAGATACTTATATAGCACAAGCAAGAGAGAAAAAGATTGAGCTAAAGGTCTCTGTAGACCCATATATATCGACAGAGCTACTAGGTGACCCCACTAAAATATCACAAATCATTACAAATCTGATAAGTAATGCAATCAAATTTACACCTATTGCTGGTTATATTGAAATATCTATTTTGCAGATTTCAGAGACCAAAGAGGATGCTGTTCTTAAGTTTTCGGTAAAGGATTCAGGTATCGGTATTACACCTACAGAGAGGAGTAAAATTTTTGATGCTTTTTCTCAAGCTGATGTTAGTACAAGTAGAAAATATGGTGGAACAGGATTAGGACTTAGTATCGCTAGTCAATTTATCAAACGAATGGGTGGAAAATTAGATATAGAGAGTAGTATAGGAGAGGGGTCTCTATTTTTCTTTTCTCTCAAATTGAAAAAACCAAGAGAGATAAAAAAGCGAATTAGATTAGATTTGAGTCGATTTAAAGTTGGGTATATTCCTCCTCATGATAACAAGAGAGTGGATGGTAATTTAAAAACCTATATAGAGTATGCAGGAGCAGAATTTAGTACCTATGAACGCCAAGAGATACTAAATCTACCAAAGTCTAGCTTACCAAATCTTCTTTTTATTGACTATGCATGTTTTGACAAAGAGGGGCAGATTGACCGATTTTTAGAGCTTTCTTTGAAAATCGTACTGATATTAGCAGATGATAGAAAAGAGGAGTTAGATAGGATAAAAAGTAGGATAGATAGGGTTCTCTATAAACCTGTTAACTTTAGTCGGACTATAAAATCGTTGGAGATACTAAATGAGACTCTAAAAGAGAGTAATGAAAAGCCAAAAGAGTCTTCTCAAAAGTTTGAAGGTGTAAGAGCATTAGTGGCAGAAGATAATCTAATAAATCAAAAACTTATGAAAGCTGTTTTGAATAGATTTGCTATAGAGGTTACAGTAGTTGATAATGGAGAGAAAGCACTAAAGTGTAGAAAAGAGAGTCAGTATGATATTATATTTATGGATGTGCAGATGCCTGTAATGGGTGGTATCGAGGCTACAAAAAATATTCTTGATTTTGAAATGGAACACCACCAGAGACATATCCCAATTGTTGCTTTGACTGCTAATGCACTACAAGGTGACAAAGAGAAGTATATCGGTTTTGGAATGGATGATTATCTCTCAAAGCCTATGAGCATAGAGAGATTAAAAAATGTTCTAATGAAATTTGTTTGAATTTAACAATTTATATTAAATATGTTATAATGAACCTAAAAATAGTTAAAAGTGATTTCTAATGAATAATTTTACAATACTATATGTTGAGGATAATATTTTAACGCAAAGGATAGTCAAAAGTGTATTAAAGCGATATTTTAAGGAGATTTTTGTTGCAAGTGATGGTGTAGAGGGGATTAAACTCTACCAAGAGAAGACTCCTGATATAGTTTTGACAGATATATCTATGCCAAATATGAATGGGTTAGAGATGAGTAGAGAGATAAAGAGGTTTAATCCAAATCAACGAATAGCTCTCTTTACAGGATATAGTGATATGGACTATCTAAAAAAAGCTATTAATATGGGGATAGATAAGTATATCCTAAAACCTTTAGAGTCAAAACAGATGTTTGAAGCGTTAGATGATATAGTGAATAGTCTTAAGCTTGAGAGAGAGCAGAAAAACTATAAAAAAGATTTAGAGTTTGCCTCTCAACATGATGAGTTGACAGGTCTAGCAAATCGTAGACTCTTTTTTAATCTTTTAGAGAAACTTATACACCGTAGTGCTAGGGAGGATAGGTCTGTGGCTCTTTTGGCTATAGATTTAAATAAATTTAAACTGATTAATGACACTTATGGTCATGAGGCAGGGGATATTATCCTAAAAAGTGTAGCTAAAAATTTATTAAAATCTCTAAGAAAAGGTGATATAGTTGCAAGATTTGGTGGAGATGAGTTTGCTGTTGCTATAGGCTTTTTAAAAGAGCATAATCATATATTGAACTTCTTAAAGAGAGTAGAGAAGAACTTTTTAGCCCCTGTAGTATATACAGATGATGATGGTATTGAGCATACTATACCTATCTCTTTTAGTATTGGTATCACATTTCACTCTCCTCAGTCGAGTGCGATAACTCCAGAGGCTCTTTTGAGACAGGCAGACAGAGCTATGTACTCTGCAAAAAAGTCAAAAAAGCCTTACGCATTTTTTGATGCAGATGAGGAGTCCAAGTTCAAGATAAAAGCTCAAAAGAGTAGAGAGATAAAAACAGCTATAGATAGAGGAGAGTTTCTACTCTACTATCAACCAGTTATAGATATAAAAAATGGTGAAATAGTAGCTTTTGAGTCGTTAATCCGATGGAATCATCCACAAAATGGACTATTGACTCCTGATAGTTTTTTACCATATATTTTAGATAATACAGAGATAATATGTCATCTTGGAAGATGGATTATAGGGAGTGTTTTTGCCCAATATGAGAAATGGATAGCTGATGGCTATGATTTTTTACTAAGTATAAATATAAGCTCTAACGAGTTTGAGTCCAGAAATTTCTTATCTATGTTAAAGAGACTATTAGAGCAGTATCCCTCTGTGAGACCAGAAAAAATAGTGCTTGAGATTGTAGAAAATATTGCTATCAAAGATATTAGTTTAGATGAGAGTGCATTAGAAGAGGTTAAAAAACTTGGATTCAAGATAGCACTAGATAATTTTGGTACAGGATTTTCAACTCTATCTTCTATCAAAAGATTCAAAGTTGATATTATCAAAATAGATAAGAGCTTTGTTATGAGTATGCTTAAAGATAGAGGAGACCACTCTATCGTAGATGCATCTATTCAACTAGCAAAAGCCTTTGGATATATAGTAGTAGCCGAGGGTGTAGAGAGCAGAGAACATCTTCCTGCTCTATTGGAACTAGGTTGTGACAGGGCTCAAGGATATGGGATAGCCCGACCGATGCCCACCTCTGATGTGAGTCTTTTTTATGATGAGTACCTAATGCCAGTCAATTAGCACGGCTGAAGCCATCGTTTTCTTATATGCAATCTGCATTTTTGGAATCGGCGTGTTTACACCCGAACTACTTGGGATTACTGCCATTGCAGACAAGAGACCAATCTATTATGACAAGCAGGGTATGTAGTACAAGAGGCTTTAGTTGTACTCAAACGGGTACAAACATTACAACCATCAGACCATATTGCACAACTTGGTGGAATATCTTGTTTTATATTTTTTGTGATTTTAGGCTCTTCTATAATAACCTTTTCCTCTACAATAATAGTCTCTTCCTCTACAACATGTTTTGGCTCTACTACTCTCTTGGTATCTACGGTTATACTTTTACTGTTACAACCTATAAAAATGACTCCTATTATCAGATACAGATACTTCATCTCTCTCTCCTTTTAAAATTTGGCAATATAATATCATATTTTTTCATTAATTATAATAACAAAATTTAGCTAGATATAGTACTTAAACCAATTTTTTGATACAATACTAAAAAATATTGGAGAACCAAACTTGTTAAACAAAAAACTACACCTAGTAAGCCTTGGCTGTACAAAAAACCTTGTCGATTCGGAGGTTATGTT
>NZ_JAACKB010000198.1 GCF_010892395.1 Sulfurovum sp. bin170 | reverse complement strand
TTCACTCTTTAGACCATACATATATGCATTATCTCGAATCTCTTTCGCTTTGTTGTCTATATCATCAAGGAAATATCCCTCTCTGTTTTGTACTCGAATCTGATTGTATAGCTCCAGACTCTCTGTGAGTGAGTTTTGAAAAACCTCTATAGATTTGTTCTCTCTCTTTTTTATTTTTGAGATATTTCTAAAGACTCGCAGAAAAAAAGCCAATGCCAAAGGATTGAGTATCAAGATAACCAGAGCCAACTGCCAATTTAGATAGAGAATAACCCCTGCCACACCCACAAGTGTTAGCACTTCTACAATAATTTCGCCTACACTGCTTGAGATAAATTTATCTATCGTATCCACATCAGTTATCACCTTGGCAGAGACAGAACCAGACCCTAGCATGTCATATTCGCTCATAGAGACTATCTTTAGGTGTCTCAAAAGTCTCTCTCTCAACTTATAGGTCACCTCTTTTGATATTTTGGTGAAGAGTCTTACATGAATTATATTGAAAAGTAGACTAGCAGCACGAAGTAGTATCGTCACAATTACCACTACCAAGATATAATATTCAGGTGAAGAGATAGTAAAAAATTGGTCGATATTCTCAGTTACCCAACCACCTTTGCCAAGAATTATCTCATCTATTAGCAGAGGGATGAGAAGTGGTACTGGGATGCTAAGTAGTGTTGCGATAATTGCTACAAAATTTGCCAAAATAAGCACTCTCTTATGCTCATTTATATCATTTAGAATAGATTTTATGGTTATCATAATCTAATCAGCTTCAATGGATTCATATGCTTATTATTCTTAGTAACCTCAAACATCAAACTCTTATTGACTTTACCAATAACAGAGCCTTTGGAGAGTCTCTTTCCCACATAAATCCCAGGAGCTAACCTAGAGAGTTTGGCATAGATAGTATGTATCTTGTTAGGATGAGAGACGATAACAACTTTGCCTAGCATTCCTCCACTGTTCTCTGCAAATACAACTTTCCCTCCAAGAACACTCTTGACTTTTGAGCCTTTGTATGGAGCTTTTAGAGTAATGGATTTGTTGAAAATTTTGAACTTATAGATAGGGTCAATATAGGTTCCAAACTTTTTTATAAGCTTTGAGCCACTCATAGGAGAGATGGTTTTTCCACCACCATAAGAGGCTGTCTTTACACTCTTGGAGTCACGGCTACTCTGTCGTCTTTTGCGATCTGATTTATACTCCTGCTCCTCTTGCTTAACAATTTTCAACTTAGCCAATTTCCTCTGTAGAGTCCTTTTACTAGCACGAATGCGGTCAAATCGTTTTTTATAGATGGCTTTGTCTCTTGCTAACTCTTTGATTATCTTTGTCTTTTTGGATTTTTTCTCTTTGTACTCATCTCGCTCTTTTTTATAGTTACCAATCGACCCTTTTATCTTCTCTTGTTTATTTGCAAAATACTCCTCTTTGACCCTCAAAGATTCAATATCCTCTTTTAGCTCCTCTATCTCTTGGTTGTTCTCCTTTGCATATACTCCATACGCCTCTTGCATCATAACTGACTCTTTTGTAGGCTTTTTTAACTCTTCAAGAACCAATGCCATACTAAATTTATCTGTAACCAAAGAGATGAACTTGTCTCTTTTATCCTCAATTTCTCTACTTAGATTAGATAACTCTATATCCAAGCCCTTTTTTTTAGAACTCAACTCATTAAATTTACTCTGATTTCGTTTTATATTTTTCTCTAAAGAGTTAAGCTTTTTATCTAATTTAGAGCGTTCTCCTTTTGCATCTATTATCTTTTTGGCAACGGTAGAGAGTTTTCTGTCCATCTTGTTATATTCAACTTTTTTTGAGCTAAGTTCTCTCTTCTTTGACTTAATCTTCTTGTCAATGGAGCTAGAAAAAAGAGGTAATATAAGCAGTAAAAGAAGAAGAGTAATCTTTCTCATCTACTCCTCCTTTACATTAATAACAACCAAAAATACAGCTATCATAACAATCACAATAGAGACAAAAGAGAGGATAAATATATCATTAAAAGAGAACAGTGAATTAACATTATCCTCTATAATAGCTATATTTTGTCCTTTCATCCAGACATTTTGAATAATATAAAAGACCAACGATGCAATAATTGCGGATATTACAGCATCTATTATCCCCATAACTATCAAAACTTTAGAGCGTAAAAAGAGAGAAGCACCAAATATATCCATAACTTTCATTCTCTCTGTATGCATAAAATTCCAGACCTCCATCTGTTTTACAATCAAAAAGAATCCAATAATGGTCATAAAGAGTATAAAGGTCTGAAAAGAGAATTTGATAAAAGAGAAAAGCCCATAATTGGAGTTATGAAGTGTATCAAACGACTCTACACGAGTCACTTTTTCACTCTTCATAAAGTTCTGTTTGACCAGTTCTAGTTCCGACTCATTTAGATACTTGTTTAACTTTATAGAGTAGAAATTGGGCATCTTTTTCTCTATAGTTGAAGAGCCTGATTTTGTAAATGACGAATCGACCCTCTTTATAATCTTGCTCTTCTCTATCTCTGCCACTTTAAATACATGAGCATCCCATGACTTAAAATCATCTATACTCATCTCATCTTTTGCTACAACCAACATCGCATACTTGTCCTGTAGACTCCTCTCATACCCCTCTGTTGTACGGTCAAATACAATAAAAAACTCCAAACCAAGCAAGATAGCTACCATAGGAAAAATAAGGGAGATATGTCTCTTAATGAACTTCATAAATCTCTCCATTCTCATCAATTGTAAAGTGTCTATAGTGAACATTGAAGACTGATGGAATCTTGTGTGTTACCACAACTACCGTAGTATCAAGCTGTTGACAGGCATTCTCTAGCAAATCCCAAATAACATTAGATGAGTAGTCATCCAAGTTTCCTGTTGGCTCATCTGCTAGTATCAAAAATGG
>NZ_JAACKB010000197.1 GCF_010892395.1 Sulfurovum sp. bin170 | reverse complement strand
CTCTATAAAGTTGCCTTTTTTTGTTTTTCCATTGAGAGTGATTCCAAGTTCATCAGGAATGAGTTTTGCCATCTTGTCAGCCTGAGATAGTGGCATATCAAGAACTCTGGCAACATCACGGATAACCCCTTTTGCTAAGAGTGAACCAAAGGTGATGATTTGTGCAACTTGATTACGACCATATTTTTCAACAACATAATCAATCACTTCTCCACGGCGAGCCTGCATAAAGTCCATATCTATATCGGGCATTGACACCCGTTCAGGATTTAAAAAACGCTCAAAAAGCAGGTCATACTTCATGGGGTCAATATCGGTAATATCAAGAGAGTATGCAACTAGACTTCCAGCAGCAGAACCACGACCGGGACCAACAGCTATGCCCTTCTCTTTAGCAACTTTTACAAAATCCCAAACTATGAGCATATAGCCGGGAAATTTCATAGAGTTGATGATATCCATCTCAAACTCTAATCGCTCTCTATACTCTTCGTGCTTTGACTCATCAACATGCTTAAGTCTCTCTATCAGCCCTATTTTACATCTATATGTAAAATACTCTGCATCTGTTTCATCTTTGTCATCACTACTTAGAGGACATCCATCAGTAGCGGCATACTCTTTTGTAAACTTAAAATTAGGCGGAGTTGGTGTATCTACTATTGGTACATAATCTTCTATCTTTTGGACAATCTCTTGAGTATGTACAAGAGCCTCAGGAATATCTGCAAAAAGTCTAGCCATTTGCTCAGGGCTTTTAAGGTAAAACTCATGCACTGAGTGACGCATACGGTTTGGGTCATCGTAAAGTTTATTCATCCCAATACACATAAATGCTTCATGGTACTGAGCATCTCCTGGGTAAGTGTAGTGCGTATCGTTTGTAGCGACTATTTTTATATCTGTCTCTTGTGCAATTTTTAGTATATGGTTATCGATATAGAGTTGGTCACCAATACCGTGACGCATAAGTTCTAAGTAAAAGTCATCACCAAATATCTCTTTATATTCGTTTGCAACTGCTAAAGCTCCATCGTAACCTAAAGCACCATTTCTTACATTTTTCTCATTAGCAAGATTTAGATGCCAGTTTACCTCACCTTGAAGACAAGCAGAGGTACAGATAAGACCTTCACTGTGAGAAGCTAATTCTTTTTTGTTAATTCGCGGAAAATAGTACATACCCTCAATAAAAGCTTTTGATGAGAGATACATAAGGTTCTCATAACCTTTTTTGTTCTTGGCAAACAAACAGATATGAAATCTTTGTTTTGTAGACTTATCACCAAGTGTCTCACCATTATGAATGTAGCCTTCCATCCCGATAATAGGCTTAATTCCAGCACCCTTCATCTGATGGTAAAAGTCAATCGCTCCAAACATATTGCCATGGTCTGTCATGGCAACAGAGGTCATTCCAAGCTCTTTAATACGAGAGACTAAATTTGTTAGTTTATTTGCTCCATCTAGTAGAGAATATTCTGTGTGGAGATGGAGATGGGTGAATGGTTGAACGCTCAAAATAAAGACCTTTATATTATTAAAGT
>NZ_JAACKB010000196.1 GCF_010892395.1 Sulfurovum sp. bin170 | reverse complement strand
GTTGCTTCTCCTCCTCAACCACCTCTTTATCCTTTTTCTTGTACTCTGCAATCTCATCCTTGAACTTCTCTTTCTCCTCCATCTGCTTCTGATAGGAGTTTCTAATCTCAACTCTAGCCCCCTCTTTATCATCAAGCATCAGGTAGTTAATAGCCTTATAGTTATGCATCATTACTTTTTCGTATCCATCACCCTCATAATCCAGATGAGTATCATTTAAAAAAGAGGCGGTGATATAACTAAGCGTACGAGAGACAGAAATCACCCCTTTGTTCTCAAAATAGCGATATTTATCTATAGCTTTATCGAAGAGCTGATTACTCTGTTTATAGTCCTCCTTATGATAGGCAAACCCAGCCAAATTTAGATAGTAGTTAAGCTCATCACTACTCTCTTTTTGTAAATCTGCATATCGACTATCAACAGAACAACTCTCAATAATACCTTTACCATCTCCTGCTAGACCCAACTCTTGTGGAATAGCTCCCTCATTTTTGCAACCTACAAGATTAATAACTGCACAAAACAGTAGAGTTTTTTTTAGAATATTAAATATCATTTTTATCTCCTCATTTAATTTTTTATCTTAAAGATAGTATATCAAAAAAAATATCAATTCAGTCATTAATATACTGTTGACTTTCTGTTATCCACTTGTTTACAATAAACATATATAATCTTCTTATGAAAGATAAGGAATTAAAAATACTCCTCCCTAAAATTAATTCCAATATGAGTTGAGGTTGACTTAAGTAATTTCGTTCACAAACTCCTTTGATATACCTCCTTTTTAAAAAATTACTTCAACTCTTATCTTTCTTTCAAATTGAAGTTTAAATCTTTTTGTTTAGTTTTATCTAATAAACTACCACTACTCTAAAACCATCCTAAAAAATCACATTTTATAAAGCCTATTTCGCTATAATATGCACCATTTTCCAAGCTTGAAAATCCCAAAAGTGCGTCTAAATCCCGTGTTTTTGGGATTTTCAAGTCCAGATTTAAATTCAAATAAAGGAATTGTATTGCCTACAATTAATCAATTAGTTCGTAAAGAACGAAAAAAGGTGATTAAAAAATCAAAATCACCAGCATTAGTAAACTGTCCTCAAAGAAGAGGGGTTTGTACTAGAGTCTATACCACAACTCCAAAAAAACCTAACTCAGCACTTAGAAAAGTTGCAAAAGTTAGATTGACAAGTGGATTTGAGGTTATCTCATATATCGGTGGAGAGGGTCATAACCTTCAAGAACACTCAATCGTACTTGTGCGTGGAGGTAGAATCAAAGATTTACCTGGTGTTAAATATCACATCGTTCGTGGTGCATTGGATGCGTCAGGTGTTAATGGTAGAACTGTTGCTCGTTCTAAATATGGTACAAAAAGACCAAAAAAATAGACCGTAGGTGTGACTATGTCACACGACAAAACAAAATAGATAAAAAGAAGACCCAGTTTGCCTCAAAATCCTTAGGGGAGACAGATTGAGTAAATCGATATATTAGATTGAAGGAAAATATAATATGAGAAGAAGAAAAGCACCCGTAAGACCAGTATTGCCAGATCCAATACATGGTTCAAAAGTTTTAACAAAGTTTATCAATGCCGTAATGTTAGACGGTAAAAAAGTAACAGCAGAGAAAATCATGTATGCTGCATTGACAAGAATTGAAGAGAAATCTGGAAAAAAAGGTATTGAGGTATTCAACGAGGCAATGGATAATATCAGACCTGCAATGGAAGTAAAGAGTAGAAGAGTCGGTGGAGCTACCTATCAAGTGCCTATCGAAGTTAGACCAGTGCGACAGCAGACACTTGCTATTAGATGGTTAATCGACTCTGCAAGAAAGAGAAATGAGAGAACTATGATTGAGAGACTCTCAAATGAGTTTATGGACGCAGCAACTGATAAAGGTTCTGCATTCAAGAAGAAAGAGGATACATATAGAATGGCTGAAGCGAACAAAGCGTTTGCTCACTATAGATGGTAAGGGGATAAGATGGCAAGAACACACAAACTCGAAGATGTAAGAAATATTGGTATTGCTGCTCACATTGATGCAGGTAAAACAACAACTACTGAGAGAATTCTTTTCTATACAGGTGTTGAGCATAAAATTGGTGAAGTTCACGATGGTGCTGCGACTATGGACTGGATGGAGCAAGAGCAAGAGAGAGGTATTACAATTACTTCTGCTGCAACTACTTGTGAGTGGGCAAAGAAACAGATTAACATTATAGATACTCCAGGGCATGTTGACTTTACTATTGAAGTTGAACGGTCAATGAGAGTTCTTGATGGTGCTGTTTCAGTATTCTGTGCTGTTGGTGGGGTTCAACCACAATCAGAGACAGTTTGGAGACAAAGAAACCGTTATGGTGTACCTTCAATTGTATTTGTAAACAAGTACGAT
>NZ_JAACKB010000195.1 GCF_010892395.1 Sulfurovum sp. bin170 | reverse complement strand
CTTTGGCTAAATTGGCTCCTAAGATGCTTCGATATAAGAAAAAATATATCGACCAGATAAGCTCTACAGAGGCTATGCTGTCAGCAATTATTAGTGATTATGTAACAAGTATGGATTTTATGCATAAAAAGCAGAAAAACAATCCACCTAAAATCTCTGGGAGTTTTTTTCATGCAGAGGAGTTCAAGGTAAAGGGTTTTGAAGAAGAAAATCTAGCCTCTTCTATCTACAACTACTTTAGCATCTTTGATATCATCAAGAGTCAGTACCGTTATAAAATCTATATTGATAAAGCAGATGACTATTTTCTTGCTATAAAAGTACAGCACAAAGATAAAGAGTATCGGCTAAAACAAAGTTTGACGCTTTTAAACAAAATGGAGATACTAAAATTCATCTCTTTTCTCAATACATATCTACCTGAAACAAGCCGACTATTGGAGAGTGATGTGGTTGAACTCTCCAAATCTAAACTAGAGGAGTTTTTGCTAAAGACTTCAACCATTATCTCCAATCTGGGTATAGATATTATTTTGCCAAAAGAACTAAAAAATCTCTTGCGACCAAAGCTATCACTAAAAATCAGCTCAAAAGCCAAAAACTTACAATCATTCTTTGATCTTCAGTCCATGCTGGAGTATGACTGGCAGATAGCCATTGGTGATCAGGCCATATCTGTAGAGGAGTTTGAGAAGCTTGTTGAGAGTGGTAAAGAGTTGATAGAGTTTAAAGATAACTTCGTACTTATCTCAGCCGAAGAAGCTAAGAATATTTTTGCTGAGATAAAACGAAAGAAAAGCCTCAATCAGTTTGATGTTTTACATGCTACCCTCAATGGAGAAGCCTTTTTAACCAAAGAGCTGGAGGTATATATAGATGAACTATTTAGCCCCAAAGATATACCTGTACCCACTTCACTAAAAGCAGAACTGCGAGCCTATCAGGAGCGAGGGTTTTCATGGAATATCAACAACCTGCTCAATGGTTTTGGTACCATTTTAGCTGATGATATGGGGCTGGGTAAGACGATCCAAGCTATAAGTACTATTTTATATCTCAAAGAGAACGGTTTTATCCAAAATAGAGTGGTGATCGTTGTGCCAACTTCACTTATCAATAACTGGGAAAATGAGCTGGAGAAGTTTGCCCCATCGCTTAGCTATTTCTCTTACTATGGTTTAAAAAGAGAGCTTCAAGAGTCAGATATACTCATCACTACCTATGATATTGCACGTAGAGATTTGGTTAAACTCAAAAAAGAGAAGATAGATTGTCTCATTATTGATGAGGCTCAAAAAATCAAAAATCCTAATACTGAGATAAGTAAAGCAATAAAGTCTATCAAGTGTAAATATAAAATTGCATTAAGTGGTACACCTGTTGAAAACAATCTTTCAGAGCTTTGGAGTATCTTTGATTTTGCTCTACCTAAATATCTCAAAACACTCAAAGATTTTCAAAAAAACTACGCCAAAGATATAGAGATTAAAAAAGACCATACCAAGATAGAAAGACTTAAAAGAATTACAGCTCCATTTATGCTACGACGGCTTAAAACTGATAAGAATATTGCTCCTGACTTACCTGAGAAAATCATTATAGATGAGTATTCCACTATGACTAAAGAACAAGCAGGACTCTACCAAAGCCTTGTGGATGAGAGCTTTGAAATGATGGAGAGTGAAGATCACACAGGGGCTTTGGTACTTAAACTCATTATCTCCTTAAAACAGATATGTAACCACCCAAGAAACTTTGATAAAACCAGCCCTATAGACCCCAAACTCTCAGGTAAAGCACAACAACTACTTACCCTGCTTGAGACGATACTACAACGAAATGAAAAAGTGCTTATCTTTACGCAATATGTAGAGATGGGTGATATACTGGTCAAGATGATAGAAGATGTACTGCTCACCACTCCACTCTTCCTCAAAGGTTCACAGACAAAGAAAAAACGAGATGAGATAGTAGATAGCTTCCAAAATGATCCCAAACATAAAATATTTATTTTGTCACTTAAAGCAGGTGGAGTAGGGCTAAACCTCACTGAAGCAAATCATGTTATTCACTACGACTTATGGTTTAACCCTGCCGTTGAAAACCAAGCAACGGACAGAGCTTTTAGAATTGGTCAAAAGCGAAATGTT
>NZ_JAACKB010000194.1 GCF_010892395.1 Sulfurovum sp. bin170 | reverse complement strand
GTCCCACCATAAGTTTGCTTACGTAAAAAAGTTTATATTTATGCACATTGTAGGTGGGAGTGAACTCTCCACTTCCAAAAAGCAACTTACAAGGAACACCCATGATCAACCCACTTAGAGGCATGAAAGACCTCACTTTTGAAGAGAGCGCACGTTTTGTGCACATTATCACAACTGCTATAGGTATCTCTAAAAAATACGGATACAGCTACATTGAAACCCCTATACTCGAAGAGACGGGACTTTTTAAACGTTCGGTGGGTGAAAGTTCTGACATTGTAGGTAAAGAAATGTATCAGTTTGAGGACAAAGGGGGCAATGATGTCTGTATGCGTCCAGAGGGAACAGCAGGTATTGTTCGTGCTTTTGTTCAAGCAAAACTCGATAGGCGACAAAATGAGAAGTTCAAATTCTACTACTATGGACCTATGTTTCGTTATGAGCGACCACAAAAAGGCAGGCTAAGAGAGTTTCATCAGTTTGGTTGTGAGAGTTTTGGTGAGGGCTCCGTTTATGAGGATTTTACTATTATACAGATGATTGGTGATATATTCAGAGCGTTGGGTATCGGTTATTATTTACAGATAAACTCGTTGGGTTGCCCAGAGTGTATGCCACTCTATCGTGAAAATCTTGTAAACTTTTTAAATGATTGCAAAGATGAGCTTTGTGAAGATTGTAATAGGCGTATTGTTACCAACCCTATTCGTGTATTGGATTGTAAAAATGAGAAGTGCCAAAATATCTTGACAGAATCTCCAAAACTTATTAAAAGTCTCTGTAGCAGTTGTGATAGTGATTTTGAGAAGTTAATTAAACTGCTTAATAGTGAAAATATAAGTTATGAGATTGATACTAATTTAGTTCGAGGACTTGACTACTACAGTAAAACAGCTTTTGAGTTTGTTAGCAATGAGATAGGTTCCCAATCAGCCATCGCAGGTGGTGGACGATATGATAAGCTAGTAGAGTTCCTTGATGGTAAGCCAACTCCTGCTGTGGGGTTTGCCCTTGGAATTCAACGAATTATGGAGCTTGTTCAGATGCCAGAGATTGAACGAGAAGGTTACTATATTGGAGCGATGGAAGAGAGTGCTATAGATACCCTATTCCATCTAGCTTCTAAAAAGCGAACTACTGACAAAGTTACTTTGGAATACTCTGCTAAAAAGCTAAAAGCTCACCTCAAAGGTGCTGACAGAGTGAACGCTAGATATTGTGCTGTTGTTGGAGAAGATGAATTTAGAGATGGCACGATTTGGATTAAAGATTTGATTAAAAAAGAAGAATTTACTATCTCACAAAAGGAGTTTTAGATGAAACTAGGCGTAAATATAGACCACATAGCAGTACTAAGAGAAGCAAGAAAGATAGCTGACCCAAACCCACTAGATGCACTAAGCATTGTCAAACGAGCAGGTGGTGACCAGATTACCATCCACTTAAGAGAAGATAGACGACATATTCAAGATATAGATGCTATTAATATCATTAAACACTCCCCTCTGCCTGTGAATTTGGAGTGTGCATTGGCATCTGAAATTATAGATATAGTGTGTGAGTTAAGACCTCATCGTGTTACTTTAGTTCCTGAAAAGAGAGAAGAGGTGACAACGGAGGGTGGGCTTAACATTTTGGGTGAACAGTCTATACTCAAAGCAACTATCAAAAGGTTACAAGAGAAGGAGATAGAGGTTTCACTTTTTATTGACCCAACGCTAGAAAATGTAGAAAAATCAAAAGCTCTAAGTGTAGAGTGGATAGAGTTTCATACTGGTAAGTATGCAAATGTATATGCTATGCTATTTGGAAATCTTAGCAATACACATCATACTATTCCTGAACTTGAACTATCTCGTAAAGAGTTAGCTAAAATTTTGGAGGAGGAGCTTACTACTCTTCGTATACTCTCTAGCGATGCGATGAAGTTGAAACTCAAAGTTGCTGCTGGTCATGGTCTCAACTATCAAAATGTTGAAGCTATTGCCAAGATAGAGACGATAGAGGAGCTTAATATTGGGCAGAGTATTATTGCTCGTTCTATCTTCAGTGGACTTGAACAAGCAATTTTAGATATGAAAGGGCTATTTATTCGTTGAT
>NZ_JAACKB010000193.1 GCF_010892395.1 Sulfurovum sp. bin170 | reverse complement strand
CTCACCGTTTTTATTCTCTATATACTCTTTGGCTATACCATCTAAAATCAGATAGACCATCTGCGTCTCTACTCCTCTTTGGATAAGTGACTCCCCTACTCCAAAGTCCTCAATCGTACAATGCTCAGATAGACTCAATAGTTGATTGTCAGGAACGGAAAATACCATCGAATCTTTTAGTCTCTTTTGAATCGATTTTGCTGAATCAGCTACAACTGCACACTCTGAACCATCAAAATTATAGACCTCATGAGCTCTAGTTGGGAATTTGATTCCATATCGTCTATTGGCATACCATATTCGAGAGATGAAGTCATTTCTAATAGCTGGAACTCTCCCATACTCTTTGACAAAGAAATTAACATCATAGTGTTGGGTCAAAGTTAATGATATGGCTTATGTAGATAGTGACTTTGTCGAAAAATTTAAAAACACAGAGTTTGCAACCATCATAAAAGATAACGCACCTATCTATAATCAAGCAGATAACTTTTTATACTATGCAAAAGTGGCTACAAGCTTTCCTATTGTAGATGAATTGCCTAGTCACTACTTGGTCTATACAGCAACAAAAGATGAAAATGCCAATGCAGTTTTGAGAGTTGTAAAGATAGATAAAAATATCTCTGCCAAAAAACCTATAAGACTAAACAGAGAAAATATTACCAAAATTTCAAAAGAGTTCTTGGGAGAAAAATATGGATGGGGTGGCTCGTTCATGAATAGAGACTGTTCAGCAATGACTAGAGATTTTTTTTCACCTTTTGGAATTTGGTTACCTCGTCATTCATCTAGCCAAGCTCACTACTCAAAATATATAGACCTATCAAAGATGGCTAAAAGTGAAAAAGAGAGATATATCATAGAACATGCTAAACCATTTGAGACCACTATCTATATGAAAGGGCATATAATGCTCTATATTGGATATGTCGATAATAGAGTCTATGCCATGCATAATATGTGGGGAATCAGAACCAAAGATGATAGTGGCAAGATAGGTGGACGAAAGATTGTAGGTCAAACGGTTGTATCTTCTTTGCATCTTGGTGAGGGATTGGATGGAATTGAAGAGTCGGCTCTGTTTATCAATAAGATTTTTGGGATTAGTTTGGTGGGGGTGGAGAAGTAACATTCTTTTCTATATTTTATTGTAAATTTTTTATAAACTCTATAGAAAATATTTAACATCTTATGTTCTTTTACGCTAAAATACCAAATCTCAAAAAAGGAAACTTCATGGGCGATAAAGACATAGTCAGCAAAGAAATCATAAAAGAGATAGGGCGTGATATATCCATGCACATCTTAGGCATTGATATACAAGGCGAAATAACCCTAGTCGATAAAGAGTGGACGCGAGTAGAGAAGCGAGATAGTGATATTGTGTTCAAGAATGATGAGAGAGTTTTTCACATAGAGATACAGAGTAGCAACCATAGTAAGATGGAGCTAAGAATGTTGAGATATTACAGTGACATACTATTTGAGTATAAAGACTGCTCTGTTGAGCAACATGTTATATATATTGGCAAAGAGAAATGTAGAATGAAAAACGAGATTGTACGAGATGAAATCTCATATAAGTATGGTATAATAGATGTAAAAGATATAGCTTGTGAGGATTTATTGTATCATGATAATCCATCAGCAGTTGTTTTGGCTATACTTTGTGACTTCAAAGAGAAGGACAAACAGATAGTCGTTAATACTATTTTGAAACGACTCAAAGAGTTGACGGATGGTGATGAGATTGCGTATGGAAACTATATGAAAAAGGTAAGCGTACTCTCTATCAATAGAGATTTGGAAGATGAAGTAGAGAAAGGAATAAATATGTTAGCTATAAAATTAGAAGATACACCACTTTATCGGTGGGAGATGAAAAGAACTATAAAATTAACCAAATTTAAAGATG
>NZ_JAACKB010000192.1 GCF_010892395.1 Sulfurovum sp. bin170 | reverse complement strand
GCCAAAAACTCTATGATGCCTTTGTTAGCTCAAAAGTTGAAGCGTTGTATCTTGATGGTAGAGGACATAATGATATTCATTTGGATAAGGGGTATTTTGAGGGGATAAAGGGTTTTATGGAAAGAGCATATTGAACTTCTTCTATATCTTGACTAATGTTATTATATATTATATTAAAAAAGTAATTTAACATCCTAGAATAGGATACATTTCTTAAAGTTTAAATATAGAAAATAAATTAAACTTTTATCTAATTATTTTTCTACTCCACAGTTTAAACACAATTTTTTTGCTATAATAACAGTGTGAGAGTCAAATTTTCCCCCTTTTTCCCCCTTTTGGCTCTCATGTAGTATTAGCTTCATACTTTTTATACTTAACATTCTCCCTATATAATAAATAGATAACATTTGAAGCTATTACTTAAAACATACTTTAATGAAAAAACCATTTTCCATCATAAGGCAATAACACATCCATGAAGTTTTTAAATGCATCTGAACTAAATAGTGCCTCTTGAACCAGTGAACTATCAGGGGCTACAGAGATAAGTAGAAACAGAGATAGATAGATAAGTCCATTTTGTATCTTGTCGGTTTGTGTTTTCAATTTAAAAAATTTCAGAGCCGTACCAGAAGATTTTTTTACTCGTCTATTTCTCAAATCCACACTATATATCTCATCCAAAATCAGATGTACCATATATCCCCAAGTTATCATTATCCCATAGACCCAAGAGAGTAGAGCGTCCAATCCCAAAAAGAGGTGCATCACAATAGCCGTAACAACCCCCCAAATAAACGCTACAGGAATGGAGTGAAACATTCCACGGTGTTTTGATATTTTTCGAAATACTCCAATCAGACCAAAACGAACAGCCCAAAAGACCACACCTGCCATAATCAACATCTCAATAATCGAATAGGTAGACGATTTGAGAAAAACAGAGAGTATCGTAATAAGTAGAGAGAGGACTGTGAATCCTATACCTATAGATTTGGAGTGGTCAGAATCTATATCTGGCATCAAACCACCAAAAGTACCCAAAGCAAATGCCATAACCGACTCTGTAGGTGCAATCACCTCCATAGAGAGCATAGTACCACTAACTACTGCACTTGCCCCTGATGCTACAACAAAGTGTGTATTGAAATTTGCCATCTAGTTTTTAACTTTGGTGAGAAGTTTATGCTCACTGCCTAAAATATCCTCGACAATTACAGAATTCTTAAATAGTATCATATATGGTTTGGATTTCTGCATCCGTCCTGTTCTGCTCTCTGTCTCTATGGCAACATCTACCATCCACCCTCTCCAAGCGATGTCACCACCATAAGCTAAACCTTTTCGTTTGTATGCCCGTTGTGGAGTAGAGAATGTATAGTTTGCAAAATCTGCTCTTTTTATCCTGTTTGCAAAATAGTTTTTTATCTTACTTCGATAGTCTCTTGGAGGGTAACCATACTGTACAGTCCGAATAGGAGTTCCCATTGTTGGTCTCTCTTTTGTTGGCTGTGGTCCTTGTGTTGGAACACAAGCTGTAAATAGTGCTGTTGTCGTTATTATTATTGTTTTTTTTACTATTTTTTTCATATCTAATTATGCAATAGAACTCTATAAAGTC
>NZ_JAACKB010000191.1 GCF_010892395.1 Sulfurovum sp. bin170 | reverse complement strand
TCAAACTGCTGGAACTTCTTTTTGAGTTCATGATGGGTGATGGCATGATAGAGTGTGGATGAGCCATAAAGAATGATCAAGGTCGTACCAAAAAGAACACTGGCAAAGACAGAGAGAGCTGAACCACTCTGTGAAGAGTATGCAACCATAATCGTCAAAGCTGCAATGCTAAGAGCAAGTCCAATACCATGTGTTATGGCATGCCATATCTCTTCTGTGAGTGAAAAATCGTTTACACTATTGCTCATCTTTTCCCTTTTATGCTTCTACGTTTAGATCGTCTATTCTCTTTTATAAAAGAGATATAAAGCAGGTACATGTAAGAACTCAGCAACAATATAACTGCGATGACACGTACAAAACCTGATATCAACCAATCATACTCCAAAACTCCTAACTGAGAGAAAATATACCAAAAGTCATGAATAGCGCTGCCACCTAAAAAAAATGGATAAAGGTTTGGTGTTTGTGAATATGACATATACCAAGAGACATAGACTAGATTCTGCGCCAGCCAGATAGCACCGAGACCAGCTAAAACCCTGTTTTCTCTTTTATAATAGTAGTAGATAAAGATGATAGGCAGTGCAAGTTGAAAAAGTGTTCCATTCAAAGAGGTGAAGAGCTGAGGGCAAGGTAGAAGATAACAGATCCCATGGCCTGCCTCATGAACGATCATATTCGCACCATTTATCAGGTTATGAAATGATAACATCACCCCATCAAAATCAAGATGGATCACTTTTCGATGAATACTGGCGACATAGCTGTCATTGTATTTACTTAACCATATAATATAGGGCATCAGCAGAAGCAGACCAATACGAACAGCCAGATCATTAGGCTTGGTAATACTCCCACTCTTTTGTGTTTTGGAGCGTTCAAGCATCTCTTCAGCGGTAAGGTTCTGCCAGTCGTTATCTTTTTTCAATACGGTTTTAGGCTTTCTACTTTACCGGATGAGTAATGCATTACAATATTACCCGGTGTTGTGTATTCACATACCCAGACTTGAGAGTGGTCATCGCAAGCCATCGCGGCACAACCCAGTTTTGTCGTTGTGTTCCAAATAACCTGAGTATAGTGCCCACACATCTGACCATCTTCACAACTGTTTGTCGCATAATCATACCACTGCACTTCATCATACCAGGCTTGTACAACAGCTTTCTCTTTCACCTTTTTAAGCTTACTGTGCCAGATCCAATTACCCTTGGCATCTTTTGCATTAGCACTTTTAACAGCACTTGCCCAAAAGAGGTTCTCACCCGTCTCACCGACTTTTCCATGAGAGTGCACCATACCGCAACCATCTTTTTGAAGTTTAGCTGCCCACTTTTGTGCCGCATTTTCTAGACTTTCAGAGTATTTTAGTGCCGGTGAACCATACTTTTTACGCAGGTCATTATGAGCCTTTGTAATAGCCTCAGCATTGACTTTTATCTCTTGTGCATATATATAGGTAGCTAAAAGCAATAATATAAGGGTAACCCTCATCATAATATTCTCCTAAATCTGACTGATAGCATCATATGCCGTATCCATCATAACATCTATTTCTTCTTTAGTGATGATATATGGCGGCATGAAATAGACAATGTGACCAAGAGGACGAAGAAGAACACCATGATCCAATCCATATTGATAAACCTTAAGACCTATTCTCTCACTTGCATCATAACCTTTAAGCTCAATTGCCGCTACCATTCCACATTGACGGACCTCTTTGACATTGGCTAAATCCTCAAATTTTTTCAATTTTGAGGCAATATATTTTGATGTTTCTTGGTTCTTAACTATAATATTTTCTGATT
>NZ_JAACKB010000190.1 GCF_010892395.1 Sulfurovum sp. bin170 | reverse complement strand
TTATATTTAAATAGATTTTTTTTAATTAAAACAGAAAGGGGGAGATTATGCAAAATTATAAGAAAAAAATTTTAGTAGTAGAAGATGAGTCTATCTGTGCAGAGTACCTCCAAACTATTTTGGCAAAAGAGTACACTGTTGTGGGAGTAGTTGATAATGGGAAAGATGCTATCATTGAAGCTATGCTACTTAAACCAGATTTAATTCTGATGGATATTATGCTAATAGGTAGGATGAGTGGATGCGAAGCGGCCGTGCAGATTCATCAGCAAGATAGAGATATAAAAATTATATTTTTAACAGCTTATGCAGATGAAGAGATGATTGATTATGCAATAGAATCAGAGGCTACAGCTTATCTGATGAAACCATATATAAAAGAGGAGATTTTAGCCACTATCAAACTGCTTTTTGCACATAATGACCCTACTTTGACTATAGGAGAGGAGAGCATAGAGCTAGGTAATGGATATATCTTTAATATAAAAAGGCATCGTCTACTCAAAGAGAACCAAGAGATACACTTGGGTAAAAAGACTTTGAAACTTGTAGAGATTTTAGTAAAAAATATAAATATCTCTGTCTCAAATGAACAGATATGCACCTATGTTTGGGGTGAACCTAAAAATGACCGCACCTTGCGTTCGCTGATTTATCGGATTCGACATATGGTAGGTTGTAATATGATAGAGAATGTCAATGGGTTGGGATACAAGATTGTTTCATAACGGTTCTCTTTATTTGAAAACAAAACAGTTATGAAACTATTATACATTATAATTAGACATCTTGCAAAACTTATTTGGAATCGGAGACTTCAGTCCCGAATATGACGAGGCTGAAGCCATCGGTTCCTAGTTTTGCAAGAAGTCTATTAAAGAAAAGGACTATTATGAGCGGAAAAGATGATTTTTTAGATGATATTTTGCTACGGGAGATGCTAAAAAGAGACCAATGGATTTCTAAAAATAGTGCCATTTTGGTTTTTCATGGTATTGGCTATCAAAAACCTTTGGATACACTAGATACATTTGTTCGAGGGATTTTAGATACTTATATCAAAGCTAATTTCAAAGAGGAGTTATTTAAGTTAACTCATATGGTTGAGAAGATAGATGATAGCAGTGGAGGTTATCTATATCGTAACTCTATACGGATAGAGTATGATAACTTTAACTACTATCTTGACTGTCATGAGTTCTATTGGGCAGATGAGACAGAGGATCAAGTCTCTTGGATGGATACTCAGAGTTGGATTAAAACACTTATAGATGGAGCAAATAGTTTCTATCGGAAAAATCTTGGAGAGCTAAATAGAGATAATAGTTTTTTCTTTACAGATGGTGTTTTTCATGAAAAAAGATATAAGTTTGTTATGAAGTTTGCAACAGGCTTTATTCCTGTAATAGGAGCTACCATTAGGCAACTTGGAACTCTTTTCAGATATATACCTTTTATGGGAGACTTAATCTTAAATATTATTAAATCAAATAGTAAAAGCAGATCAGATAAGTTGACAAATCTGTTTGGTGATATTGTAGCATATAACTCTCCTGACCCCAAAAGTAGACTTTTTCAGGTAAGACAAACCATTAAAAGGAAAGCATACAACTCAATAAAATATCTGATTGAGACAAAATCTAATGACTCTACATATAAGTATGATAATATTATTGTAGCGGCACACTCTATAGGTACGCAGATAGCATTTGATGCACTCAATGAGATAGACCACGGTATAGCACTCAAAAATATAAAAAGAGATGCTATACCTGATGTTCTATCAGGGTTTGTAACTTTTGGTTCCCATCTTGACAAAGCCGCCTTTTTCTTCTCTGAACAGATTGATAATAAAGCCTATATCAAAATGCAGATTCGTAAAAATTTTTACGCGTTTAAGGAGAAAGAGAGTGAAGATGATTATCCAATTAATCTGAAAAACATGTTAACCCCTTCACTTAACAGTATCGTATGGCGTAACTACTATGATGAAAATGACCCAGTT
>NZ_JAACKB010000189.1 GCF_010892395.1 Sulfurovum sp. bin170 | reverse complement strand
TTTTACTTTTTTAAAATCATATAGATGAGTGGAGTGTTTATTATCACCTATACTTGCTGTTAAATCCAAACTATTTTCATCTCTATATGACGAAAAATTCTCTACTGTAAACCGTTTTAGCATATTTATTGCCTAATTTTAAAATCTTAAGACGATTTTATCGTAAATATAGTACTGTTTATATTAATCTTGTCACTAACAGAAAAGAATTTAATACACCCCTACACCACACCCACACCAAAAAACAAGATGGAGAGCATTGGATGATGCTTGGTGGGAAGTGGGGAGTTATAGACAAAAAAGGTAAGCTACTCTCACCCATGAAGTAGGGTATAATTCGACTCAAAAAGGAAAACAGTGAAACTAATAATAGACCTAATCGAAGATATACGCGAAAGCATTCAAAATGATGAAAGTTACATCATAACAGCGATGCTTCTAAAAGAGGATGAGAATGATAAGAAAAATCTAATCTATGCAGGTGAAGCCCCTATAAGCTCTTTTGAGATAGATAAACTATCCAAAGAGCTTATATTGATAGTTGAAAAAGATAAAGAGCTTTTGAGTGTTGGAGAGTTGCTAAAGCATCTTTTTATATTGGATACAAAAGAGCTGATGTATGAGGTGAAACTAGCAGTGAGTCAAGCGCATAATCTTCAAGAGTTGGTAGGTTTTGGATTTAATTCCACTGATAAAAAATATGCTCTATTTATGATGCAATGAATTATCAACAAATACTAAAAGAGATAGAAAAAGAGATACAACCTTCATTACAAAAAGGCAAAGTAGCAGACTATATTCCTGCATTAGCAGAGGTTGACCCAAATCAGTTTGCTATGACTATTACACTAAAGAGTGGAGAGCAATTTTCAGTTGGCAAGAGTCAAGAGGACTTCTCTATACAGAGTATCTCAAAGGTGTTAGCATTCTCTTTGGCGATAAATATATACTCTAAAAGTCTCTACAAAAGAGTAGGTGTTGAACCTTCGGGCAATGCCTTTAACTCACTGGTTCAGCTAGAGTATGAGCAGGGAATTCCACGAAATCCTTTTATCAATGCAGGGGCTATTGTGGTGATGGATGCTTTGATGAGTCATTATGGTGGGGATTATCTTGCACTTGAAAAGATACTGAACTTTGCTAGGGATATTAGTGCCAATCAAGAGATAAAGTTTGATAGCACTGTTGCCAAATCGGAGATGGAATACGCTTCTCGTAATCTATCCTTGGCTCACTTAATGAAAAGTTTTGGAAACTTTGATAATGATGTTCGTAATGTGGTGCAGACCTATTTTAAGCAGTGTGCTATTGTTATGAATACTGAGAATTTATCTCGTGCCATGCTTTATTTGGCTTTTGATGGCACAGATCCGATTAATGGTAGATCATTTCTCAATGAATTACAGGCAAAAAGAGTCAATGCACTGATGCTCACTTGTGGTCATTATGATGCTAGTGGAGAGTTTGCTTACAATGTTGGATTACCTGGTAAAAGTGGTGTGGGTGGAGGTATTGTAGCGGTGGTTCCTGATGTGATGAGTATTGCTGTTTGGTCTCCAAGGCTTAATAGTTATGGGAATTCCTATGCGGGAACTTTGGCTCTACAGATGTTTACCTCCAAAACAGGATTGAGTATTTTTTAGGCTAAAGTGTTATAATATAGCATCTCAATTAAAAAAGGAACAACCATGGAAAAAGATTTTAAAGAGGCAGTGGAGAAATCAACTAAAGCTATGAAAGAGTTAGAGGGGAAGGTTGAAGATATAGCAGAAGATTTATCTGAAAATGTAAGTGAACTTTGGGGTGATTTTAAGAAAAATTTTGCAGATATAAGTTCAAAACTTGATGGAGCATCTGAAAATATTTCAAAAGTAGGTGATGAGACAACTCTACAGGCACATCTTGGTGCGATGGAGGCACGAGAGAAGATGGAAGGAATGAAAAAAGGGATAGAGGAGTTTGCGACAAAGGTATCTACTGATACGCAGACCACTCTGGATACAGCAACCCTCCAAGCCCATCTTGCCAAAATGGAAGCAGAAGATTTTTGGGAGAAAAAAGGTAAAGGTATTAGCGAGGATTTCAATGTTTCAAGAGAGAATGTCGAGAAGTTGGCTGTAGAGGCTATTCTTGAGATTGGTAGCTTCTTTGAGAAGTTAGGTGCTAATTTTTCTGCGAAGAAGAGTCAATAAAATTTTTATAAAAAATGAGTTTTGCAACAGATTAATAGATTATCCTAGCAAGATAAAGCCCCTCTGGAGGGGCTAGTGTAGTTATATATCGTTTTTTTACTTCTAACTGTTCTTGCAACTGTTCAATACTAAATTGCTCTAGTGCTACCTGCATAGCAACCTCTGTCATCATACGAACTTGTGAACGCAAAAAGCCATTGGCTTCAAAGTAGATAATATGGTAGTTGTTATATTTTTTATATCTAGCTCTATATATTGTTCGAATATTTGAATGTGTAATAGTCCCTGTTTTTAGAAAGTTAGAGAAGTCATGCTCTCCCTCAAATTTTTTTAGTGCTTGTTGAAGTAATTTTTCACTAAAAACTGGATAGTATGCTATATATTTCTCCTCAAAAATTGAGGGTCTAGTAGTTTTAAATATATAACGATAGATACGCCTTTTGGCAGAAAATCTTGAGTGAAAATCATCTTTTACTTTTGAGATATGTTTAAAAGATATGTGTTTAAGTTTTCTGTTGAGAACCTCTTTTAGTTTAGTCAAATCTTTCCAGAAATCAGGAAGTTCAAAATCTATTACCTGACCTGTCGCATGTACTCCTGCATCTGTTCGTCCACTGCCTCTTATCTCAGAGTCTATACCAAGTGATATGAGAGCGGATTCTATAGCGGTAGTTACAGTATATTTGGTACTCTTCTGTTTTTGAAAACCCTTGAAGTAGCCTCCATCATAGGCTATGACCGCTTTGACTCGCATTAGAAGAACCTCGATACTTTTTGTCGAAATAGAAACCATCCAAGAGTGCTAGTAGTAACTAGTGTAAGAGCCAAGATTAAAAAAGAGCCATCTTTTTTTAGAGCAGTAGCAATAACAAATAGAGCTGTAGTGGTAAGAGCCAAGATAGGATAGGCGTAGTTCTTCTGATATCGGGGGTTGATAATAGAGAAAGAGGCGACAATATATAGACCCAACATTGGAATAAGAGAGATAAAGATAAAAAAGAGAATTTCTCCTTTTCTTTTTGGATCGTATGAGTAGTTTATCCAGTACTCTATGACATTTCTATAGTTGTATGCATTGGAGTCCATATAGTGAAATATTTTCATAGTATCATAGTCAATCTCTTTTAGTGAACGGTCATCAAAAGTATATCCACTTCCATCTTTTAGAGTAAGTGTTATTGCAGAGTTCAGATTATCTATCTCTGCCTCTTTGGCGATAAAGAGTCTATTTGAACCATCTTCATCCTTTGTATAGAGTACAATACCCTTCATCTTCTGTCCATCTTTCTCTTTTAGATAGACAAAGAGGTCTCCAAACTTCTGTCCTAGTCGAGAGGGGCTGATATTTACTTTGGCTTGGGTTAGCTTGTAGGATTTAAACGCTTTGTATCTCTGTTTGGCTTGAGGCATCTCTAGTAGAGATAGAATTAGTAGAAGCAGACTAAATAGTGAAGCGATAATCCAAAGCTGACGCATTATCTGTTTGGATTTGACACCAAGTGCAAAAAGTGCAATAAGCTCATTTTCCACTGATAATCGAAGCAGAGTGATAACAACAGCAACGAGAAACGATACAGGAATACTATAAAAGATAATAAGTGGAAGTTTGTAACCAAAAATACGAACCATCTCCATAAAGCTCACCTGCATAAGTGAGGTTATAGAGGATAGTGTGATAATAAGAACGAGCGAACCTATGAAAAATATAGGTAGAAAGATGGTCATAAATGCTTTGGTGAAGTTTACTGATATATATTTAGAGAGACTTACCTTGCCTAGATTCATACTGCTACTCCTCCTTACTCTTTTAGCTTGTTGTGAAATTATACTATTTTTAAGTTAAGCCTCTTTATTCATCATTAATAAAATATTCATCAAAAAATACTATAATCTATTAAATAATTTAAGGAAAAAAAATGATAATCTCAAAAGTATTTAGAACTTTAGTTCTAGCAACACTACTAACAACGCTATCAATAGCACAAAAAGAGGCTCTATTAGTCGGAGTGAGTGACTACAGAGGAACAGCAGATGACCTTGTAGGAATAGATATAGATGTTGCCAATATGAAAAGCCTCCTAGAAAAATGGGGATTTCATACAACGATACTCTCTAATGAGGAGTCGATGAACTTGAGTCAGCAACTAGATTCATACTCTGCCTTGACCAAAGATGATGACTTTGTTTTCTACTATAGTGGTCACGGCTATCATATCAAAGACAAAAATGGTGATGAGTCAGATGGAGAGGATGAGACACTGGTTTTGAGTGATGGAAAAAGCAATGACCTTTTCCTCGATGATGCACTCTATGGTTATTTGAACAATATTCCAGCCAAAAAGCTTATTGTTTTGGATTCGTGTCATAGTGGTACAGCTTTTAAAGCGTTTGGAGACAAGCCAAAACCCAAAAGTCTATCTAATAACAACGCTGTGGATGGGGTGGTCAAAACCAAAGCATTTAGACCACAGCAAAGTAAGTTAAACAGTGGAGCGTATATTGTATTTTCTGCTTCACAAGATAACGAAGAGTCATTGGCTACCAAACGAGGAAGTCTATTTACCAATGCTTTTGTCAATCAGTTTAGAGATGGAAAAGGCAAAGGGTTAAAGCTCATGGATTTAAAAAGAAACATTGGTCAAGAGATAATAGCGTATTGCAATCAGACTAGTTCAGAAGCACATCACCCCAATCTCTCTGCATCGGATGCCTCTTTGAAATATACGACAATTGGAGAGTTTTTCAAAAGCAAAAC
>NZ_JAACKB010000188.1 GCF_010892395.1 Sulfurovum sp. bin170 | reverse complement strand
TCTGGTACTACTCTAGCACCAATACTTTGATAGATGGTGGTAAGCACAATCATGATAACTTCATTATCTCAAAACTTATGTTTTCAACTTCCCCACAACAAGTAGCAAACCTGAGTCGTTTAGCCGTTGAGACCTATGTTGATTCTAACTATTCTGTGGTGGCAAACACTATTTTTAATACTAAAGAGAATCCCAAAAAATTACTAAATGCTTTACAAAATCTTGATTATAAACTACCTAAAAAGACAAGAGATGTCTATCTTTATATGCCATTTCGTATGATGAGAATATTCCCAACAGTTGGAGTTTTTGGTAATCTTGATTTAACAACAGGAAAAAAAGAGAGAAATATTAAATTTCATCAAACTCATGTTGTAAATCAGAGTGGAGCAAACTTAATATTTGAAAATGGAATTATTTATGATATGAACAGTGGAGTTTTAAAACTAGGTAAACAGATTATAAAAGTATATAAGTTTGATGTGGTAGAGTATCGATCCAATGGAAAATCTATAGGAGAGACTCAATTGAAATATATAGATGGAGAATATTGTATAGTCTATATGAAAAGTTATAATAGTTTTGTAATTATGGATAGAGAAACTTATCATTCAGCTTTCGTGCAGATGTTTATGTTAGAGAAATATGATAAGAATCTATTTGAACTTGTGGTATCTTCACCATATAGCAAAATATATAAGATAAAAAGGTAGAGACATTGAGCAGTTGGGGGAGTTTTATTAAGAGGGTTTTTGATATTTTTTTTGCATCGGTTGTTATTTTTTTAACATGGTGGATTATTTTTATATCTTTTGTTATAGCATCTATTGAGACTAGAAGTTTTGGGATATTTATGCAAAAAAGAGTTGGTAGATATGGAGAACTTTTTAGGGTATTTAAGATTAAAACAATGAAACCAGTGGAGGGAGTGGTTGGGACAACAACAACTGCTCATGACCCACGCATAACAAAGAGTGGAAAGTTTTTTAGAGACAGTAAAATTGATGAGTTACCTCAGCTTTTTAATGTGCTATTTGGCTCTATGAGCTTTGTAGGACCCAGACCAGATGTAGAGGGGTATGCTGATAAATTAGAGGGGGAAGATAGGATTATTCTCTCTATTCGTCCTGCTATAACTGGGCCAGCTTCGATAAAATACAGAGATGAAGAGAAAATTTTGGCTCAACAGAAGAGTCCAAAAGAGTATAATGATAGAGTTATTTGGCCAGATAAAGTAGCTATCAATAGAGAATATATTCAGAACTGGTCCTTTGGAAGAGATATTGGATATATTATCAAAACACTAAGAGGATAAGTTGTGCAGAGACTATTTTTATCTCCCCCACATATGAGTGGAAAAGAACAAAAATATATTGACGAAGTATTTAAAAGTAATTATATTGCTCCTTTTGGTTCGTTTATAACAAGATTTGAAGAGAGTATTAAAGCGTATACAGGTGTTTCAAACGCTTTAGCTCTCTCTTCTGCTACCGCAGGATTGCATTTAGCACTTAGAGTTTTAGGTATTGGAAGAGGTGATACGGTTTTAGCCTCATCATTTACTTTTATAGGTTCTGTTAATTGTATATTATATCAAGGTGCAGAGCCGATTTTTATTGATAGCGATGAGAGTTGGAACGTTAGTCCCATACTATTAAAAAAAGCTATAAGGGAGTTGCCTAAAAAACCTAAAGTTTTTATATTAACACATTTATATGGTCAGGTAGCTAAGATGGATGAGATTGTTGCTATCTGTAAGGAAGAGGGTATTTATCTTATTGAGGATGCTGCAGAGTCTTTGGGAGCTAGTTACAGAGGACAACAGAGTGGAACTTTTGGAGACTTTGGTGTCTATAGTTTTAATGGAAATAAGATTTTAACAACTTCTGGTGGAGGAGTACTTGTTAGTGATAATGAAGAGTGGATAGCCAAAGCAAAATTTCTATCAACCCAAGCCAAGGAGCCTTTTTTGTACTATGAACATGAGGAGTATGGTTATAATTATAGAATGAGTAATGTCTTAGCAGCTATCGGTGTGGCACAGGTAGAAGTTTTGGATGAAAGAGTAGAGAGAAAACGAGAGATTTTTAATTTTTATCAAGAGAAGTTTAAAAGCATAGATGAAATTTCATGGATGCCTGAAATTGAAGGTGGTAGAGGAAATCGTTGGTTAAGCACAATGCTTCTTGATAAAACTAACCCAATGAAGATAATTGAAGCACTGGAGTTGTCTAGTATTGATAGTCGTCCTCTATGGAAACCTATGCATATGCAACCTCTTTTTAGGAAAAGTAGAGCATTTGTAGATGGTACTAGTGAGACTCTATTTAGTAGAGGTTTGTGTCTTCCTTCACCAACTAGTGCTTCCAATAAGGAGTTAATGCGTGTAGTTGAGGTGATTAAAACAGTATGTTAAAAAAACAATTTTTACAACCTACCGGTTCTAAACGAATAATATTCTTTATACTTTTTGATTTAATCATATCCATATTGACTATCTTTTTGGCTTATCTTTTACGGTTTAATTTTGATATCCCCATTGATTTTTTTAACTCAATGGTTTTAATGATTATAGTATTAGCACCACTTAAAGTAATAATATTTTTTGTTTTAAAAATATACTTTGTTGCTTGGCGTTTTTTTGGTTTATGGGAGTATAAAAAGTTAATATTTGCCCATATAGTTACATATATTTTATTTACAGTTATTTTTGTACTTTTTAATGACTATTTTATTCCATATCCTAGAAGTGTTATTTTGATAGATCTCTTTTTATCACTATTTTTTATAGCTTTTATACGAATATCTAAGAGACTTTATATCGAAAATGGTAAGCATGTTCATAAAAATAGAACACTTATTATAGGTGCAAATGATAGAGCTTCTCAGGTTATTAAAAGTTCACTTTCAGGGGAGATAGACTATCACCTTATGGCATTAATATCTGATGATAAACATCTTATTGGTACATATTTTTCCAATATAAAAGTATATGATAGGTCTGATATTAGTGCTATAGTTGAAGAGCTTGAGATAGATGCAGTTATTATTGCAGAGAAGTTAAATCAAAAAGAGTTAGAGAGACTCTTTACCACACTAAATGAGCTTGGAATTCACGAGATTAAAAAAGCTCAGATACTAGAAGATGACAGTCCCACTCTTGCTGATATCTCCATAGAGGATCTGTTAGCACGAAAACCACAAGATTTAGATATGGTTAGTATAGCAAATTTTATCGTTGGAAAAGTGGTTATGATTACAGGTGCTGGTGGGAGTATAGGTTCTGAGTTATCTCGTCAGGTTGAAATTTTTGGTGCAAAGCAGATAATCTTGGTTGATAATAGCGAGTTTAATCTATATAGTATAAATGAGCAAATTTGCCATACTAAGAGTGTAGCTGTGATGCAAAATGTTAAAGAGCAAACGCTATTAGAGAAGACATTTAAGCAATATCTGCCAGATATAGTGATACATGCAGCAGCCTATAAACATGTGCCACTCTGTGAAGCCAATGTTAGAGAAGCGATTGATAATAATATCTTTGGAACAAAAAATGTTATAGATTTGTCTATCGCATATGGTGTGACTAAACTTGTTCTTGTCTCAACAGATAAGGCTGTTCGTCCAACCAATGTGATGGGAACGACCAAGAGAATTTGTGAACTTTATGCACACTCTATTCCTAGTAATCAAACGGAGATAGTAGCTGTTCGATTTGGAAATGTGCTTGGTAGTTCTGGTTCTGTAATTCCCAAATTTAGATCACAGATAGATAAGGGTGAGAGTATTACTGTGACTCACCCTGATATTACACGATATTTTATGATGATTCCCGAAGCGTGTCAATTGGTTCTTCAGGCAGCCTCTATTGCAAAAGGTGGAGAGCTATTTATCTTGGATATGGGTGAGCCTATCAAGATAGTAGATTTAGCTAATAGGATGATAGAGCTTTCAGGTCGGGATGATATAGATATAGTCTTCTCAGGTCTTCGCCCTGGGGAGAAACTCTATGAGGAACTATTGATAGATGATGCTGATTTGAAGACGGAGTATAGCTCCATTATGGTCTCACAAAATCCTCCTGTTGATTATGAGTTATTATCAAAAAAAATAGAAAGATTAAAAGGTGAAGATGAGAATCTCTTAGAACTTTTGAAAGAGATAGTTCCTGAGTTTAATCATCAGAAGAATTGAACAAATCTGTGTAGGTTCGATTTAATCGAACAAATAAATTAAAAGAACTGAAATGAATATAAATGATATAGCAAAAGAGGTATTTGAAATTGAAGCTAGAGAGATAGCCAACCTCTCTAAAAATTTAACAGCAGAGTTTGAAGATGCAGTAAAAGCTATCTTGAAGTGCAGAGGCAAACTAATCATCTCTGGTATGGGAAAATCTGGGATTATTGGCAAAAAGATAGCGGCTACAATGGCAAGTACAGGAACACCAAGCTTTTTTTTGCACCCTGGTGAAGCGTATCATGGTGACCTTGGAATGATAGAGAGAGATGATATAGTGTTGCTTATATCAAACTCTGGTGAGACTGATGAGGTTTTAAAGGTGGTTCCTTTTTTGAAAGCACAGGAAAACATTGTGATTAGTATGAGTGGTAATCCTGATTCAACTTTGGCAAAGAATAGCTCTTATCATCTCAATATCTCAGTCAAAGAGGAAGCTTGTCCTCTGCAACTAGCCCCTACCTCTTCCACAACAGCAACGCTTGTTATGGGTGATGCTTTGGCTGTGGCACTGATGAAACTGAGGGACTTTCAAGATAGGGACTTTGCCCAATTTCACCCAGGTGGTTCTTTGGGTAGAAGACTTTTGACAAAGGCAGAGGATGTTATGCAAAAAGAGAACCTTCCTATAGTTGGTGATAATGAGAGTATTAAAGAGATCGTTCAAGTTGTATCTAGTGGAAAAATGGGTTTAGCTATTGTTATGAGTGGTGATGATATATTGGGTATAATCACAGATGGGGATATTCGTCGTGCGATGGAGAGTAATCAAGAAGAGTTTTTTTTGTTAAAAGCGAGAGGTTTAATGTCTAAAAATCCTAAAACAGTTGATGCCAAATCTAAGCTCACAGAAGTGCAGAAGATGATGACAGATTACAAAGTTAACTCACTGCTTGTTTGTGAAGATAAAAGGTTACTTGGGATTATCCAAATCTATGATTTAGGCATTTAGCTTTTTTAGTTATAATACGATAATTCTTTTATCAGGCAGTATATTAATGAAAAATAAAATAGCAGTTATAGGTCTTGGATATGTGGGGTTGCCACTAGCACACGCTTTCTCATCAAAATATGAGGTGGTAGGATTTGACATAGCACAGTGGAGGATTGATGAGTTATCTTCTGGACATGATAGAACACTAGAGCTTAGTGATGAGCAGGTAAAAGAGGCTATTAATAATGATATGCAGTTTACTAATATATTAGATGATATAGCTGATTGTAATATCTATATTGTAACAGTTCCCACCCCAATTGATAAGCATAAAAAACCAGACTTGACCCCACTTTTAAAAGCAAGTGAGAGTATAGGTTCTGTACTTAAGTTAGGTGATATAGTTATATATGAATCAACTGTCTACCCAGGGGCGACAGAGGAGGATTGTGTTCCTATTCTTGAAGATATATCAGGTTTGAAGTTTAATGAGGATTTTTTCTGTGGATATTCTCCTGAACGAATCAACCCAGGTGATAAAGAGCATACGGTCACTAAAATTTTGAAGGTTACGGCAGGTTCTACTCCAGAGATAGGTAGAAGAGTGGATGAACTTTATGCATCAATTATAACAGCAGGAACTCATCTTGCTCCAAGCATCAAAGTAGCAGAGGCTGCTAAGGTTATAGAGAACTCCCAAAGAGATATAAATATTGCTTTTGTAAATGAACTCTCTATGATATTTAATCGCCTAGATATTGATACTAATGCAGTGCTTGAAGCAGCAGGAACTAAGTGGAATTTTTTACCATTTAGACCAGGCTTGGTTGGTGGTCACTGTATCGGTGTTGACCCATATTATCTCACACATAAGGCACAAGAGGTAGGATATAATCCAGAGATTATACTTGCGGGAAGACGGCTCAATGATAATATGGGAATCTATGTTGCTAATCAAGTGATTAAGCTTATGATTAAAAAAGGAAAGAAGATAGAAGGCTCAAAAGTACTTGTATTAGGAATTACTTTTAAGGAGAACTGTCCTGATATTAGAAACTCTAGGGTTATTGATGTGATTCGTGAGCTACAAGATTTTGGTTGTGATATATCAGTTAGTGACTATTGGGCAGATGAAGATGAAGTGAAAAGGGAGTATAGTCTTGATTTGATTAAATATTCAAAAGCAGAGATTCAAAACTATGATGCTGTAGTTTTGGCAGTAGCACATAAGAACTATAAAAGTTTAGAACTGAATAACGACAAACAAGTTATTTTTGATATAAAATCAATCTTATCTGACTCTGATGGAAGATTATAATGAATATATTGGTTACAGGTGGAGCAGGATATATCGGGAGTCATGTTGTAAAACAGCTTTTAGAGGATACAGATTACTCTGTTACTATTGTAGATAATTTAAGTACAGGAAGCAGGAAAACGCTAGATACATTGAGAGCCATTAGAGATTTTAAATTTGTGGAACTTGACTTGAAAGAGTTTGATAAAATTTTGCCTATTTTAGAAGAGAATAGTATTGATACCATTATTCATTTTGCGGCAAGTATTGTTGTTCCAGAGTCAGTTGAAAATCCACTTGATTACTATATGAATAACACTGTTAATACAACTAATCTTATTGATAAAGCAGTTAAGGTAGGTGTAGAGAGATTTATATTTTCAAGTACTGCTGCTGTTTATGGTGAACCAAGTTCCACTCCTATCAGTGGATTGGATGAAAACTTCCCCACTGCTCCGATTAACCCCTATGGTATGTCTAAACTTATGAGCGAAAATGTACTAAAAGATGCCTCTTTTGCATATCCCAAATTCAAACATGTAGCTTTTAGATATTTTAATGTAGCAGGAGCAGATGTATACTACAACTCTGATAACAAATTAGAGCCTAGAATTGGTCAAAGCTTTCCAAATGCTACACACCTCATCAAGATAGCTTCTGAGTGTGCTTTAGGAAAAAGAGAGAAGATGGCAATTTTTGGAGATGATTTTGCTACAGAGGATGGAACAGGTGTTAGGGATTATATTCATATAGATGATTTGGCTTCGGCTCATATTCAGGCTATAGAGTATCTCAAAGTTAATGACAGTGATACATTTAATGTTGGTTACGGAAAAGGTTACTCTGTAAAAGAGGTTGTGGAAGAGGTCAAGCGAGTTACAAATAGAGATTTTCAAGTGGATAATGCACCAAGACGAGCAGGTGACCCAGCATTGCTTATATCTAATAATAGTAAGATAAAGCAGAAGATGAACTGGACTCCTAAATATAATAATTTGGGGCTTATTTGTCAGAGTGCTTATGAGTGGGAAAAAATAGTTTAATAGATATATTGTAAAACTCTTTGGAATCGGAGACTTTAGTCCAATGCCAATGAATTAGCGAGGCTGAAGCCATCGTTTCCTTATATGCAATTTGCATTTTCGGAATC
>NZ_JAACKB010000187.1 GCF_010892395.1 Sulfurovum sp. bin170 | reverse complement strand
TAAATAGTAAGATTATAGGTAAAAAGATTATACTTACTCCACAAAAAGATGGATATACCGTTCAATTAAAACACTCTTCTATAAAAAAAATGCAATATAAGCTCTTGGGAAAACCGCTTTTAACACTTAAAAAACAGAAGTTTAACTATAATGAGACTATCTCAACTAAATACTTCAGACTAAAAATTAATAAGCTGTCTAATTTTAAAGAACCTATAAAATTCAAACTCAATGGAGACCATAGATATATCTATGAAAAAATCATCAAAAAGAGTCTTAATATTTCTCAGGTAGAGAAAGAGGTATCGATTATAAAAATCGCATATAAAGATAATATTCGAAAAAGAGCTATAGCCTATATTGACTCTCTAACAGATAGTTTGGTCAAAGAGAGTGTTAAAAATAAGACGGAAGAGAATAAAAAAGTTTTAGAGTTTATTAACCAAGAGCTTAGTAGAACAAAAGATAAGCTCAAAAAATCAGAAAAGGAGCTAGAGAGATACCGTATATCAAACAAGGTTATTCAACCATCTGTACAAGCTTCAACTTTTATCAAAGAGCTAAGTGAACTTGATATCTCTATTTCAGAAAATAGACTAAAAGAGAGTATCGTTGAGAATCTAATAAAATTTGTAAAGGGGAACTATAATCTTGATTCTATAGCACCATCACTTATGGAGCTTGATGAAAAACCAACACTAAAACTCATTAGCATCTTACAAGATACTCAACTCAAAAGAGATGGACTTCTCGCAGACTTTACAGAAAAACATCCAGATGTTAAAGCCCTAGAGAGCAAGATAAATCTACTACGAAATAAGATAAATCTAAATATTAATAACCTACAAAAACAGATAGAGCAAAAGAGTAGCAATCTAAAAAAACTAAAAGCATCATATGAGAGTGAGCTAAAAACACTTCCAATAAAAGAGAGAAAACTAATCAATATAGAGAGAGACTATGAAGTTAGCTCCAAGATGTATAATTTTCTTCTCAAAAAACAGGCTGAAAATGAGATTATTCAAGTAGCAACACTCTCTGACTATAGAGTTATCGATAAAGCCTATAGTAACTCTAGCCCTGTTAGTCCCAAAAGTAAAATCATTATTATTGTATTTATAATGCTGGGGCTTATTATAGGGATTATTATCGCATATATTCATAATGCTATCAAAGATAAAATAAGGTCTGTAGAGGATATTGAGAGTGAGATAGATTCTCCTATATATGGGACTATCCCCGCTCTAAAAGATAATATCGCTAGATTAGATGTTTATACCAATCCAAACGCATATTTTGCAGAGAGCTACAGGACTCTGCGTACAAATTTACAACTTTCATTAAATAGAGAAGATAGTGAGTGCAAAGTCATTTTAGTCAGCTCCACCATATCAGGGGAGGGGAAAAATATCACGGCTGTTAATCTAAGTGCTATTTTCCAAATGGCAAACTACAAAGTTATCACGATAGACCTAGATATGAGAACACCTACTGTAGCTAAACTTTTTAATATGGAGACTATATCAGCCGATATAAGTAGCTATCTTAGGGAGGAGAGTAGTATGGAGGAGATTATCTACCCTACAATATATAAGAATCTAAATATTATTCCTGTAAAAGAGAGTCCTAGTAATCCATCTGAACTGATTCTCTCCGCTCGTCTGCCTCAACTCATCAAAGAGTTAAAAAAGAGTTATGACTATATAATAATCAACAGTACCCCCTTTGGAGCGATAACTGATACGAAACATATTATGAAATTTAGTGATATAAACTTGGTTCTTTTTAGAGAAGATTATAGTAAAAAAATATTTATGTCAAAACTAAAAAGCATGATAGAGAGAGATAGAGTTGAGAGTGT
>NZ_JAACKB010000186.1 GCF_010892395.1 Sulfurovum sp. bin170 | reverse complement strand
CTCTACATATAAAATTGTTAATTTTTCTAATTTCCTCAAATGCTCTTCTTCCCAATAACTTATGTTAAATATTATTTAATAAGTTAATAATCTCAAAACAGTGTGATGTAACAGTGAATATTAAGAAAAATAGTATAAAATTTATAACTCTAGTTTATATCCTACCCCATATTGATTTTTTATCAACTTGGTTGGAACCTTTTTTCTTAAATTTTTTATCAAAGTACGAATAGAGGTGTTGGTAATAGCCTCATCATATTTATCACTCCAGACATTCAAAATTATCTCATCATCTGCACAAGGAACTCCCTGTTTTTTTATCATCAAATCAAAAAAACTTCTCTCTCGTTTAGTTAAACTTACCTGTTCCCTATCATGATAGAGTGTTTGACTCTTCGAATCCCAAGAGCAATTAAATGGTAGATTAACCTGATGTTCTCCATAAACTTTTTGTGCGGCCTTAACCAAAGCACTAATAAGAACAGACCTACTGACAGGTTTAACAAGATAGCTCAAAAGATGTAAATCTATAAATTCCAATAGAGTTTTTCTATCAGAGTGAGCAGTAAATGCAATCAAAACAGTTGTATAATCATCTACTCTTATCTTTCTTGCCAACTCTACTCCACTCATCTTTGGAATATAGATATCAAGCAAAATAATATTCGGTCTATACTCTCTATATATACGATATGCCTCTTCTCCATCACGAGCAATATATAACGATTGACAATGCTCTTCTAAAAATGGAGCATAATTGCGAATAAGTTGCTCTTCGTCTTCAACATATAAAATAGTCATCTTCCCTAATCTTTTCAAATAATTCCCTAATAGCTTTTATTAAAATGAATAGTTGCAGAAGAATGTGATTAAACAGTGACTTTTATTAATAATAGAGCTAAAAAAAATTATTTATTCAGATTTGTTACCTTTTTTCAACCTTTGAGGTTACTCCTTTAGCTCTATATCCAAACCATCTAATCTCTGTGGAGTACCAATATCATACCATCTACCATCATAATACTCTGTTGTTAACCTCTTATCTTCAATAGCTTTAAAAAGCAGAGGAGCTAATCCCTGTTTACCATACTCTAAATCTTGAAACATAGCTTTTGAGTAGTACCCAATCCCTGAAAAAGTATACTTCTTTACACCCTCTTTTAAAGCAAAATCTCCTCTAGGATTATGTTCAGGGTTATCAATCAAAATCAGATGAGCCAACAGGTCATTATCCAATTCAAAACCACTATCATAAATAAAGTCTGTCCAAATATCACCATTGACTACCAAAAAGGTATCACTTAGAAGATGAAGAGCTTTGACAATCCCACCTGCTGTCTCCAACGCTCCCTCATCCTGTTCATTTGAAAAGAGTATATTAACCCCATACTCTGAACCATCACCAAGATAATCTATAATTTTTTGTCCTAAATAGGCAACATTGATAACTATATTTACAAATCCTGCATCTCTTAATCGTTCAATATGCCAAACAATAAGTGGTTTCCCACCCACTTCAAGTAGTGGCTTTGGGGTATGGTTGGTAAGTGGTCTCATGCGAGTTCCTAGCCCCGCAGCTAATATCATGGCTGTCACTGTTTCCCTTGCGTTATTAAAAAAAAGGGCAGACACATTGGTCTGCCCCTACATTATGCTTTTTCTGCTACTCTGTCCAAAATCACTTCTAGTGGTTTAAGTTCATCATAAATATCTATAACTTCTCTGATATATTCCAATGTCAAAGGAATATCCTCAACATATAGAGGTTTATTATCCCGTATCTTCAATCTAGCAAATATACCTAAAATTTTAATATGTCTCTGTAGACCCATAAAATCAAACCAACGGATAAACTGCTCATCACTAACATCTTTTAGAATACCACCTTTTAGCTCCTTGAACTCCAAGACCAACTCTAATACCTTCTCCCTATCACATCTAATATATACATCTTTTAACAAAGAGACCAAGTCATAAGTGATAGCCCCAATCCTTGCATCCTGATAATCAATCACAGAGACTTTGCCACGACCTGCGAACATAATATTTCGAGAGTGGAAATCACGATGAACAAAATAGCCTTGTGGTTGAGACAACACCTCATCTCTTATTAACTCCAACACAGAATCTAATGATTTTTGCTCCTCCTCATCCAGAGTAATCCAAAGATGCTGGTCAAGATACCACTTCTGCATAAGCTCCATCTCAAACATTAGAAACTCTTCATCATACGCTTCTAACCCCGAAATATCGGCATCTTGCATCTTCAAAATCTCATGAATACACTTCATATATAATAACTTATGACTCTGTTTATTGAGAATATCTGCTAGGTGTGTATTACCCAAATCCTCTATTAACAGATAACCATGTTCAAGATTTTGCGAATATACCCTTGGAATCTGTACCTTTGCTTTTAACAGTCGAACAGAGACATCTATAAAAGGATAGATACTCTCCACCTGCATAGATGAGTCCATTATAATAAATGTCTTACCTTCAGGCAATATCAGACGATAGTACTTTCTATAACTAGCATCATCACTCACCACCTCGAACTTATGTTCAGTATGTCCTAAATCATTTACCCACGCTTCAATTGGATGCATATATTCCACCTAAAATTGTATTATTTTTCGCACCTGTTACGGTCTTTAAATCTATATTCTCATTTCGCAGTCGCTTATAGGCAAACCACGCAAATATCATCGCTTCCATATCATCAGAACTAACACCATAACTATCAGTAGTATCTACTTCTACTTTAGATAGCCCAGATTGTAGCTCTCTCATCAAATAACCATTTCTAGCCCCACCACCACAAACCAATAACTTTTTTATAGAAAATTTTTTTATCTCATCTGCTATAGTTCGTACTGTCAATGCCAATAGCGTTGCCTGTATATCTTCATCTGTAATTTTATCAAATGGTTCTAAATACTTTCTTAAAAAACTCTTATTAAAATATTCTCGTCCTGTACTTTTAGGGTAGGTTAATTTAAAATAACTATCCGAAAGTAAATTATTTAATAAAGTTTCATGAATAGTTCCAGATTTAGCCCACACTCCATCCCTATCATAAGCTTCACCCAGACACTCCGAAATCCACATATCCATCAGAACATTACCACAACCAGAATCATAACCTATCAGTGTGGAGGAAAAAACAGAGATATTTGCCATCCCCCCAATATTGACCACAGCACACCCCTCCATATGCCCAAACAGCTCTCTATGAAAAGCAGGAGCAAAAGGAGCCCCCTGCCCTCCAGACGCTACATCTTTTGACCTAAAATCTGCAACAACAACAATATCTGTCTCTACAGCCAAAACAGAAGGATTCCCCAACTGCATAGAGAATGGATATTTGCCATTTGGTTCATGCCAAAGCGTCTGACCATGTGAGCCGATAGCTACTATCTCTTCTGCTTTTAAACTCTCTTTCTTTAACAACAGATTCACAGCTTTTGCAAACTCCAAAGCCAAACGATGGTCAATCTCCCCCACCTCTTTTAGTGTAG
>NZ_JAACKB010000185.1 GCF_010892395.1 Sulfurovum sp. bin170 | reverse complement strand
TGATAGGGGTAGGGAAGTAATCTCCCCTCCCTCCGAGACTGTGAAAGAAGACTCTTAAAACAATATTAAGAGTTCTTCAAAGATTTATCTAAAATTATGTATAATAAGAGTAACAAAAAACCTAAAAAAGATTTCTAAAATGAGTAATATATATAAAGAGGGACAAGATAGACAAAAGAGGTTGAATTTACCACCAAGTATAGATGAGTATATAGGAGAAGATAATCAAGTAAGAGGGATAGAAGATTATGTAGAACTCTTAGATATGCAGAAGTTAGGATTTAGTAAATCAAATCTAAAAGCAACAGATGGACAACCAGCATATCATCCCAAACTATTATTAAAGATTTATATATATGGGTATCTCAATAAAATAAGAAGTTCAAGAAGATTAGAGATAGAGATAAAAAGAAATATAGAGATGATGTGGCTTTGTGCAGGATTGTATCCAAGCTATAAAACAATTGCAAATTTTAGAAAAGATAATAGTGAACCTCTAAAAAAAGTATTTAAAGAATTTGTGTTATTGTGTAAAGATTTAGACTTGATAACAGGAGAACTAGTAGCAGTAGATGGAGCATTCCTAAGAGCAAATGCATCAAAGAATCAACTAATTATGACAAAGAGTATAGAGAGAGATTTAAAAAAGATAGATAAAAAAATAGAAACTTACTTTAAGAATATGGAGTTTACAGATCAAGAAGATATAGCTTCAATATCACTTTGTACAACTAACTTACCAAAGATTGTAAAAAAAAAGTAAAATTGAAGAAAGATTTAACATTTCTTAAAAAAAATAGACTTACTCAATATAATAGAACCGATCCAGATGCAAAAGTGATGGTAAAACCTGCACATAATCTAATGGCATACAATTCTCAAATAGTTGTTGATGATTCGTTTAAATTTATAGTAGCTACAGAAGTAAGTAGTGATGGTAATGACTATGGTAAACTGCATTCAATGGCAACACAAACAAAAGAGATAACTAAAAATGATGATATAACTATTGTAGCAGATACTGGTTATTATAGTGCAAAAGAGATTGAAAAATGTCAAGAAGATGGTATTGATGCTGTTGTATCTATGCCTAATAAAGAGAAACAACAAAAAGATAGAGGGTTCTTTCTTCATAGTGATTTTATCTATGATAAAGAGATTGATAGCTATATATGTCCAAACCAGCAAATTCTCACTAAAAGCAACTCTGTGATAACTAAAGATAATGCAACTAAGAATTATGTCTATCGAGCAGGAAGTAAAACCTGTAAAGCTTGTCCTTTAAGAGATAACTGTATCCCTAAAAAGACTGCCTATAAAAGAGTCTCTCGCTCAGAATGCTTAGATAGTGTCATTAAACATAAAGAGAAGATGCAAAGCAATATAGCAAAAGAGCTTATCAAAAGAAGAGGCTCAATAGTTGAACATCCATTTGGAACAATCAAACGACATTTAGGATGGGAACATTTTTTAGTAAGAGGGATAGAAAAAGTATCAGGAGAGAATGCTTTAATTATGTTTAGCTATAATTTTAGAAGATTACTTAATCTTATAGGGATAGCTCTATTTAGAAAACTAATAATTGCTCTAAAAGATGGAAATATCCAAGAGATAAAGGGTGAAATAGAGGCTTATATCTTGTTATTCTTAGATATTTGGAAATATTTTATTAAGATTAGAGAATTTTATAATTTTAGAGAAGAAAGTGTTATTTATATGGAATAATAACACTTCTTATTTCTGATTAAGATTTAATTTAGATACTTCTTTCACAGTCTCTTACATTAAAAGGTGGGTTTGCAATGATGAAGTCTGCTTTGAGATCCTTGTGGGCATCATTTAAAAATGACC
>NZ_JAACKB010000184.1 GCF_010892395.1 Sulfurovum sp. bin170 | reverse complement strand
TTTGGAACAATAGATATTGTTAGATAGGTTTCACCAGAAGACTCTTTTACTAGGCTAAATATAACATTAAAATAGTTTGAGGTTATGGCAGATGAACTTGAACTAGGCAAGTTAGATAGCGTTCCACCTATTATGCTATTTAGCATTAAGCTAATCAAATCAACCGTACCAATATTTGTTCTAGTCTGTAAACTGTATTCTGTAATCACTCCTGTTCTACCTAAATTCTCTGCTATCTGTTGTTGAGTTATCTGTGTCATAGAATTGATATTTAATAATCCGTTTATATTAGAAACCATACGATTTAGCCACTCTTTGAGAGTTTCATTTCCATTTAGCGTTACTTTGATAACACTACCTGCTACGACCTCATCAGATTGATAAGCCATAATAATACCCTCTCCATCAAAAGAACCACCTCTAATAAGTGTCATATTTTGAGGGATATAATATGTTACGGTTGAACTAAGGGCAATTCTGCTAAAAGTTGTAGTAAAAGAGAGAGTAGGACTCTCATTTCCTGCTAAATCAACCTGTTTAATATAAAGTGTCTCATAATAAGATAGGCTTGGATTGGGTATATTAGTATTTAGTTTGCCATCGCTATCAATTGTTCCATAAGATACACCATCTATATAGACTTTTGCATCAGCCTCTCCCATAATAGTTGCAGGGAGTTCACCATTAACTAAAGCAGATGAAGTTACTATAGTTGGTTTATCAGGAGCTACAGTATCTCTTGTTATTGTAATAACTAATGGTTCACTTCTGTTTCCTGCTAAATCCATAAGTACTATATCAAAATTTTTAGCACCATCTGAACCACTTGTATTTAAATCTATACTCAACTCTCCATTGTGAATTGTTCCAACACTCCTATCATCTAACAATAGTGTAGCATTCTCTTCTCCTAATATAGTTACATTAACACTATTATAGTTCACATATTCAGGATAAGTTGAAGCCGTTGGTTTTGAAGGAGGTACAGTATCTTTTAAAATAGTCAAATTCAACTCATCACCCATTTTATTCAGATTATCTTGAAGTGTAATAATAAAACTCATATATCCATCATCACCTGTTGTATCCAAATTGATAATAGCTGTGTGATTATTGTCAATATTTATAGTTGAGTCAGAACCATCCACAAAAATTTTTGCTCCTCGTTCACCATAAATAGTTATAGGTGTGAGATTTTTATTCGTTGATTTTTGAGTTGTTATTGCAGGAGCAGGAGGTACGGTATCAATCTTGCTACCTATCTCATATCTCAAAGTATCCTCATAGTGAGCAACAGCATAATCAACTTTGATTAACTCCCTCCCCACTTCTGCTAATGTTGCATTCAAATCAGCTTGGGTTGTACTATTTATATCTAAACGAATAGTATCTATCTTGCCTAATGTCTCTCTTATAGCTTCCGTAATTACAATACCATTATTAGGATTCTTATCACTATCCAATGACTGCAAAATCTGCAAAATATTTACAACCTCAGAGCTATTGGTATCACTCCTATCCACTCCAACCAAATCAGCTGGATAGATGGTAAAATCTTTCAACTCTGTTGTTTTTATGGAACCTAAAATAACTGAACCAATAGTAAACTCTATATTATCAGAATCACTCCGACAACTAAACTCTCCATCGGCTGTTGTTAACCCACTATTGGAGCCACAACGATAGCTCACCCCTGTAACTTTTGAATCATTAAGTGTACCTGTTTGAGTAATAAAATAGTCACCACTACTGCTACTACCACAAGCCACAAAAATAAAAAGTATCAGTAGAACTAATACCCAACGCACTGTTTTTAAAAACATCACTTCTCCTTTTTAATTTTATTCATAAACAAATATCGAAACTCTACGATTTTTTGCTTTTCCATCTTCTGTATCATTACTAGCAACAGGATAGGTCTCTCCAAAGCCTAAAGAGGTTAATCTTTTTGCATCAATTTCAAACTTATCCTCTAATAGCTTAGTAACACTATTGGCTCTTCTTTGAGACAAATCCATATTGGAGAACTCATCCCCATCCCAATCTGTATGCCCCTCTATAAACACTCTCTTACCTTTTAAAGCATTATCTTTTAATGCTTCAGCTATAGTCTCTAGTTTAGCTACCTCTTGTGCCGTCAACTTGTCACTATTAACAGCAAAATGAATATTTACATCAACACTTCCTAGCAGAGCCAACTTATTGGCTAACTGCTCTTTAGAGAGTTTACTAGCATCTACAGATTCTGTTTTCTCATCGCTATTATGTCTAATATTATTTCGAATCACCCCATTCATCATTCCAGTATCTTGTTGCCTAATCGCATCAATATAGAGTTGTGACTCTTTAGGAGTAAAGATATTTGGTCTAAACTCTTTTGGTCTCTCTCCCTTCAAGAGTGTTAAGTCAAATCTTCTTGTATATGTCTGTGTCGGTTCAGGAATCACCATAGCATCTTGAATTGCATATTTGTTTTCACTTCTGGAGATACGACCTACATTATCTTGAACATATTGGGCAATCTCTATAGAGTCAACAACTCCATTTCCATTAAAATCAGCTTTGCCATCTAGTCCTTCCACCAAAACATAAGTAAAGAGTCCATGCCCCTTATATTTATCATTTGCCAACTGTGTACTTTTTGCTGCAGTCAAAACAGAGATACCGTTTTTCTTAGCAAAAGGCAAACCTATTAACTTCTTTTTTATAATATCTACCTCTCTTCCCGAGTGACAGGTGTCCAATATAACCAGTCTAAAAATAGAGGGAATATTCATTAAATATTTAGAAATTTCATTCTCTTTAAAGCCATTTTTCACAGCCCAATATTTTGAGTCTACACTAAAATCAGATGGAGCAAAGTAATACTTCTTATCCTCTCCCGTTCCTTTTATAATCCCATGAGAAGCGACATAGAGCAAAAAGTAATCATTTGGTTTTACATTTTTTCCAACCTCTTCAATCAGCTTAGTAATATTATCTTTTGTCGTGCTATCAGCATTTAGCGTATAAGGTCTAATATTTACCCTACCCCTAAAGAGTTTATCACTTCTCTTTTGAAGCACCTCTTTAACATAGTTTGCATCATTCACAGCATTTGTTAGAATTTTATTTTCATACCAATTGGGAAAACGATTTACACCAATAGCAACAACATGAAAAGTCGGTTTTCCTTTAAAGATATTCTCAACCATTGCACTCTTGATAATCTTTTTGCCATCAAGCGAAGAGAAATCAACACGAACCTTGTTCTTACCTGTAGGCAATCCAACTTTATAGGTCTCTTTTCGCAAGACAGGACTTATATCTTCTGAAGAGAGTCGGTTGGTATACATAGCCGAACCATTAATATAGAAAACAGCTCTTTTTAGTTGCAAAGATGGTCGATGATGAATCAGAACTGTAGCTGTAGCATACTCGGTATAGATAGAACTTTCAATCTTGAAATCAATATCAAACTTGACCTTGTTGTACTTCTCATCCTCTATCTCTTTCATTCGGTCAATAGCGTTGTTAGCAACTCTAATAAACTTCTTTTTATCAAAATCCGTAGTAAATATAATACTTTTATTAATAAGTTCATCTTTTTTAAAGCTATCGAAAATATCATCTACAAACATAGATTTGTTATGCTCCGAAATTTTAGCTGGGTCAATATA
>NZ_JAACKB010000183.1 GCF_010892395.1 Sulfurovum sp. bin170 | reverse complement strand
TTATTTTTAAAATTGATAAAACTACTTTTTCTTATATTTTTTCGCTAACCAAAAACAGAGACCCAGATTTCTCAATCAGAATAATCTCATCTCCCTCTTTGAATACATCATCATCCCCCATCGGCTCCACACGAATATAGTGACTCTCTCCATAAATATCCCTAATCTTAGCACGAGCAGGAAGCCCCCTTTTTGCTAAGGGGTCAAGGATAGTAGCCTTTTTACCCAAAAAACTATCAGTGGAAACCACCTCTGTTGTCTCTTTTGGCATCACTCTTCCGATGATATTGGTAGTGTGTCGCAAGAGTACAACCGTGATTATCAAAACTATAGGAAGAGTTAGCACAATAGGTAGTAACCCAAAGATATTCTGTATCAAACTCCCCAAAAAACTAAAGATAAAGAAAAAAGAGATAAGCACCATAGAAAATGGTACTTTTTGAGGATTTACAAAGCCAAAAAAATTGCCTAAAGATGTCTCCGCCTCTATATCAGTATCTATGGAAAAAATATCGTCTAAAAATGCAAAAATACCCCATCCCAAAATCATGGAGCTAAACTCCAAAACAGCAAAGATAGCAAAAATCATAAATGCTACCGAATAGGGCAACATCTCAGGTGCTGAAAACTCCATCTATTACTCGCTCTTTGGCTCAGATTTACCAATAGCATTTGACCCCAAAAAATCTTTTATCTCTTTGACCCCTGCTGACTCTCCAAGCCCTGACTCTTTGAGCATATCATTTATCATAGCACTTCCCACAGAGTAGTTCATCATCGCCTCAGTAATCTGCTCTGGCAGAGAGCCTTTTGTACCTGTTTCTCCACTTTTATCACCATTCATCAGACTTTTACCCCCGGCACCCATATCAACGATTTTGATACTATCAATACTCTTCGCAGGTTCTGTCATCTGCTCTATAATCTCTGGTAGTCTCTCTATCATTGCTAGTTGAATCTCTTTTTTCACCTGCTCATTAGAGAGCATATTCAACGCCTCATTAATCAGCTTTTGACCCTCTGCTTCAACCTGATACTCTTTGTACTTGGCAACGGCTTTGATTTTTATCGCCTCTGCTTCTCCACCAGCTTCTATCTTTAGTGCATCTGCTTTATCCTCGGCCGCCTCTTTTTCTGCAAGGGCAAGAGTCTTTTTGGCTACAGCCTCCTCTTCTGCCTCTTGGGTCGCTTTGATGAGTGCCAGTAGTTTGACTCGGTTTGCAATCTCGGTCTCTTTTGTTGTTATTATTATCTCTTGGGTTTTTACCTCTTTTGCTTTTTCTAAGTTCGCTTTAGCATCAGCAATTGCCACAGCACTTGATTTTTCAGAGACCTTAATATTTTTCTCCTGTTGAGCAATCTTTATAGCCTCCTCTTTTAAAATCCTATCCGTCTCTAGCTTTCTATTTTTTAGAATCTCTCGCTCTTGAATCTCTTTATCTTTTTGAATATTGGCAAACGCAACAGCTTTTTTGTTTACAATCTCATGCTCCTCTGCCTCTTTTGCCTGTTGAGACCTCTCGATTCGGATATTTGACTCTTGTGAAGCCTGTGCAAATGCCTCCTCTTCTCTGATTGTAAGTATCTTCTTTTTGGCCTCTAGCCTTTTCTGCTCTATTTGAACTCTCGTATCCTCTTCAATATCGATTCTCTCTTTTCTTTTCGCTTCGGTAATCTCTGCAATTTTTCGCAGACCCTGTGCATCAAAAGCGTTGTTCTCATTAAAGAAGTTAATATTGGTCTGGTCAAGAGAGGTCAAAGAGACCGATTCTAGCTCCAATCCATTGGCATCCAAATCCTCTGCCACGGTGTTTGAGACCTGTTGCACAAACTCTTTTCGCTCCACATGCAAGGATTCCATAGTAGTTTGAGAAGCAACCGAACGCAACGAGTCAACCAACTTACCCTCGATAAGCGATTTCAAATCCTCTGGACGAAGAGTTTTTGAGCCAAGAGTCGATGCAGCCTTTGAGATTGAATCTTTGTCCCTCTTAACTCGCACAAAAAACTCAACAATCACATCAACTTTGAGTTTATCAGAGGTGATAAGTGACTGCTCATTTTTACGAGTCACTATCAGTTTTAGGGTATTGAGATTAATCACAGTCCTATCATGAATCATCGGCAAAACAATACTCCCCCCATCCAAAATAACCTTGGCTCCACCAAGTCCAGTCCGTATAAACGCCTCCTCTTTGGTGGTCTTTTTAAATATCCTAACAAATATAAGTCCCAACACCAAAATAAATACCACAAACCAAAGGGCATAAACCCAAATACCTAACGCAGCAAACAGTTCTAACATACTAATATCCTTCTATTTTTATAATCTTATAAATCTTCTCTATCTCCAAGAGATTCACTTCTCTTAGTGACAACGCAATGCTATAACCTTTTAACAGTTGTATTTTACCCTCTATTTCTTTAATGAATATTTTATTTTTATTTAAATTATTATTTTTATCTATAATTAATAATTTACTCTTTAACTCTTGGAGATAATCCAAAATTTTTATTACTTTTTTATCGTTGTCTCGGCTCTTTTTTATATCTATTGCAAGTCTATTAGTATCACTATGCAAGAGGTCAAGTAGAGCTTTTAATCTCCTCTTTGGAGTCTCTATATCTCTCTCTATACCAAATATATTATGAAAAAATTTACTAAACCAACCGACTTTTTTATTTATCTGTTTGATAGTAGATGCAATCTCATCCATCAATTCAGGCTCCACTCTTGTTAAACTCTCCACTCTTAGTAGTTCTCTTACATCACTAATCTGCTCATCTATAATTGACTCTAATGAGTAGATAAAGTAGTCTGTTGGCATTGATAGTGATTTGTTTATAAATCTGTCTGTGGTTAGTTTCATTCCTCTTCTTTTGAACTAATTATACCATCTTCATTACTCTATAGTTACGCCAAAGAGTTTGATAAAGAGGTAGAGATAGGAACTGTTAGAGAGATTTTCTTTGTAAACTGTTTTGAGCAGATTTTTTACAGCGATATTGGAGATTTTCGAGTTGGAGATAATCTCTTTGAGATAGGTGGGGAAAACAGAGGTTTTAAACAGATAAAAGATATAGCAAACAGTTTTGTAGTTGCTGATGTTGATTATACGGTGGATGATAGAAAGATTCCACTTTGGTTGTTTGGGTTTTTGTATTAAGTTGAGTTCTTTATCAACGTACAATAATGCAAAAAGTAGTTATAAATGAATTTTTTATTTACGCTATAATCACGCATCTAAAACAAGGCTATACCATGTCAAAACGCCCAATACTTCTACAACACTTTCGCTCTTTTGCTTACCAAAACAACATTACAGACTTTGATGTCGCGTTAGAATATTTTACCGTATTTGGTGCTACAGGATGGGATATTGACACCTCTAAAAGTGTTGATGAACTCATAAAAGAAAAGGTACTGTGTAACTATGAAGCCCTGCACAAGGGTATTATAAATTTTACACATGGGAATGGTCTGTATCATATGATGTTGACGATTATTGCTCTAGGTGTGGAGTATGAAGATGATGTGTTTAAAAAAGCTGGAGTGGGTAGAGACAAAGGTGAAGAGGCTGTGGACTATTTGGAACTCAAAAGTCTGCTCAGATTTGAGACTTCGGTAGAAGAGCCTCGCAATGAGCGTTATGCAAAATTGGACAAACTGCTGTTTGAGTTTCCTTTTATGCGTTTTTGGTTTGCGACTATTTCTCCTTATTATCAGAGTATCTCTACAGGAGATTTTAGTGAGTCTGAAGCAAAATGGAATGCGTTACGAGGAAATTTTTCTATTTTATTGAGCAATCAATTGGTGCTAGAGTTGGTAAAAGAGCGTTTTGCTACAAAGTTTGAGCGTGACCCTGTTGTCTCCATAGGTACATATTATGATAAAAAGCTAGAGATACCCATAGCTCTCAAAAGAAAATCTGGAAAAATCTTGGCAGGTGAGTGTAAATACTCCAAAACAGAAGCAAAAATGCACATGATTACGAGCCTAAAAGAGAAGTGTGAAAAAGCAGGACTAAATGTGGATGAGTATGTTCTTTTTTCTAAAAATGGTTTTACATCTGAACTAAAAGAGTTGAGCGATGAGAATCTTATGCTTTTAACCAATGAGGACTTTTCTAGTCTGCTTGATAATTTGAGTGAGAAAGATTTGTTGGTTTATACGAATAAGAAGTATTAGATTGAAATTTTCTAGAGTGGATGGTTAGGTTGTAGCTACTAGTAAAAATAACCTCTATAAGGTACAAAATTTTAACCTTATAAGGGTATAATTTATAAAAAAGAGTCTATTATGATAAAAAGAAGTATTGCTCCTCTCTTAGAAGTTGCACTAGAAATTTCTCCTATTGTTCTCTTAAGTGGGGCAAGACAGGTTGGAAAATCAACACTCTCCTCAGAATTTTTTAAAAATTATGTCACGCTTGATGATATTGATTTGAGGGTAACAGCGATTGACAATCCTAAAGGTCTTATCAATAGGATTGAAAAACCAATCTGCATTGATGAGATTCAAAAAGCTCCGAATCTTCTCGAAGCCATTAAAATGGATGTAGATAAAGACAGAGTTAATGGCTCTTATCTACTCACAGGTTCAGCCAATTTGTTGGACATGAAAAAAACAAAAGATACTTTAGCAGGTCGTATTATTGAACTTTCGCTCTATCCTTTAAGTGCTAAAGAGCGAAACAATAAACCAACAGAAAATGTGGTCGATATGCTTTTTGACAGAGATTTCTCTTGCGAAAAGATAGACTCTAAGATTATAGAAGAGAGCATTATTTCAGGTGGTTACCCTGAGATTTTGCGACTAGACAGCGAACTAAAAAGAAGACTTTGGTTTAGCTCTTATATCTCAACCTACATAGAAAGAGATGCAAGAGAACTGGGAGAGATACGAGAGATAAATAATTTTTTTAAGTTTTTCAATGTCATCGCTCCTAGAACAGCTACCCTTTTAAATAAATCAAAAATAGCCAAAGCTACAGCTCTAAAAGACTCTATGGTAGACAACTTTTTAACCATACTAGCACAACTCTATCAAGTTGAATTGCTACGACCATACTCTGAAAACATAGGTAAACAGTTTGTTAAGTCCCCAAAACTCCACATGATTGACACTGGCATAGCCTGTCATATGCTCCGAATAAAAAATTCAAAAACATTAGATGAGTCTCACTACAAAGGTCAAATTTATGAGACATTCATTTTTTCAGAACTTAAAAAACACATTAGCTTTGCAGTAGACAACACCGATATGTTTCACTATCATACCAGTGACAAAAAAGAGATAGATTTTATTTTGAGTAGAGGTGAGCAGATGTTAGCCATTGAGGTTAAAGCTTCTCATTCAGTTGGCAAGGGAGATTTTAAACATATTTTTGATTTTCAAAATCGCTCTAAAAAAGAGATTTTAGGTATTGTCTTTTATATGGGAGAGTCTGTTTTAGAGATAGACGAGAAGAACTTTGCTGTTCCTTTTGGGATGTTTTTTTAGGGAGAGAAACACTAAATTCGGGTTGATACTTTGAGTCGCCATTCGCCCCTGCCGTTGAATCTCCACTTTTTGTTACTATTTTACTATTATATTGAACTTTGAACGGCAGGATGCATCATATCTCAACTCTCAACCCCGAAGCCCCAACAAAACCTTCTCACACTCTTCAATCCCAAAAACAATAGCCTCTCCATCCCTTGAAAGCATGGCTATATTTCCATTGTCACTACTTTTCATAGAAACCTGCACTCCATCTTTGACCTTTTTAATCTTATAAATTTTGAATTTTGTATCGTTTAAAATAATATCCATCTCACCATAACGCTTATTTAGCTCATCCACATCCAGTTTTTTTGTAAAATCAGTTACTTTTCCTATTTGATGTCTATTTTTATCAAGATATTTCCAAAAATCACCAATCTCAATGGGGTTTTTGAGTTGAGCCACTTGACCTGTTGGGCTTAGAATGGTCAATTTATTATAGCTGTTGATATAAAATTCTGTCTCTTTTTGCCAACCTTTTACACCATTACAAATTGGTTCAGAGGTTGCTCCAAACTCTTTGGTTACGGTTTTTATCAACTCTTTAAAGTCCAAATCATCATAATTGATACCATCATCTTTTTCTATCGCTTCTTCTACTATTTTGGCTTCTTTTTCCTCTTGGGTCTCTTTGAGATTTTGTGGGACTTCTACAGCTTTAATATTTTTTAACTGCTCTCTTAGTTCCTCTATTTCTCGGTCTCTTGTAAGCACATGCTCTTTTAGATTTTCTATAATCTTTTCCTCTTTAGGTTTGTAAAAAGTTGCATTATACTCCAACCCTTTGGGCAAAATAGAGATACCTCGAACATAAGCATTGTTCCAAG
>NZ_JAACKB010000182.1 GCF_010892395.1 Sulfurovum sp. bin170 | reverse complement strand
CCCAAAATTAATTTCAAAAAGATTGGAATCGATGGCTTTAGCCTCGCTATATTCGGGACTAAAGTCTCCGATTCCGAATGAATATAATATTGGTCACCTCCTGAAGTTGAAAAATGTACCTATTCTAAGCGACATCTATCATATTAAAATTTTCAACAGGAACGATAATCCTATCTCTTACAGCTTTACCATTTTGAACAGCAACAAACTCTTTTTCAATCTGCTTTAACACCTTTGCTTCAAAATATTTCTCACCACAATATTCACACTGTAAAGATGGAAGATTATGAAAAATCATATAGTTTCCATTATGTTTATATGTATATTCTGTCAACGCACTTTTAATATTTCTGTTTCCACAAAAACTACAACTCTCCATTATCTCGTTTTCCTCTCATTGGAAAAAGATTCTAACTTCTCTATCTCCTCTTTAGATAAGCCAGTACTTTGTATAATCATCTCTATATCAAGTTTAGCCAATAGAAGATTTTTAGCTATATTCTCTATTCTCTTTCTACCCTCCACTCTCTCTTGTTCAACTCCTCGTTCTATCCCCTGCTCAATCCCCTCTTTCACACCCTCCATCTTACCAACGCCATAACTAGAAAAAATCATACTAGCCTCATAGTGCAGATTGCTCTGATACTTGCTATAAGCTATCCTATCTTCCTCTTTTAGATTTAAAACAGAAAACTCTTTTTTTGCTTTTTTAAGCCCCTTAGCTGTAAAGCTATCTTTTATCTTGGCATTTTTGAGAAAATATATCCACTCATCAAGACTATCTTTTGCATTGTTATCAAATCTATTAACTTTTAAAATATAGTACTCTGGAAATATACTCTCTATATTTTCAATTTTTAACATCTCTTTTTGATTGGGTGATAGCTCCAACTTATCATTTGAGTGGAAACCTCTGAAATTTGTGGTTCCTTTGTAGATGTAATCCTCTCCTCTACCCAAATCAAAATAGACAATATTAATAGATATAACTTTTACTGTCTCTTTAACTGTCTCTTTATAGGCTTTTCCTTTATCTAAATGTTCAACGATTACTTTTGAGGTCTCAAAAAGTATTCTATGAAAATAATCAATCTCACTAGCAAATTGTATCTCTATGATTATTATCTCTTTTTTACTGTTGATAACTTTGAGGTCAACTCTATTTAGCTTCTGTTTTTCATTATCTTTATTACCCTCACTCTCTAGGACTTGGAGAATTTTTATATCATCAAAGAGCAGTTCAGAGAGGAAGCCCTCTAATATATCAAAGTTTGCTTTGCTTCGTAAGAGTCGTTTTATTGCCCAATCAAAGCTTATTAGTTCTCTCTCCATCTCTTAGCCTTTTTATTGTTTTTTGTTAGATTGATTATACTATTTAAGGACTTAGGGTTCTCTTTGCTTCAAAATATCTCTCACTTCAAACGATAATTCAACAAATTAGGATTTCTCTGTAATAACTCCAACAGTATCATAGTAGAACCACTAGGATTTCGTTGACCTTGTTCCCACTGTCTTATGGATGAGATGCTTACATTTAAAAGTTTTGCAAATACTGATTGACTCACTTGCATAAGTGAACGGATATTTTTGATTTCTGTAGCAGTTACTCTACTATTTGGTATCTCAACACCCAACTTATCTAGCTCTTTTTTGGTAAAAGATACTTTTAGTCCTGCATCCATCATATCTGTTACTGTTGTACCTATTGCTTCTTGTATAGAGTCTCTCATTTGTCACCTCCCAATGGTATAAATACTCCCTGTTCAATTGCCATATCCAAGTCGTCATTGCTTTGGTTCAAAATATCTTTTGATAGAGTCTTAAATGCTAGAAGTTCTGACTTAGATAGGTTCTCTTGCTCTTTTTTTGCAAAACCATAAACTACTACAGCTCTATCATCTTCTCTATAGACAATAATAGTACGAAAACCTCCACTCTTACCAGAGTTTTGGGAAGAGACTCTTACTTTATAGAGTCCCCCACCTAGATTAGAGCTAGAGAGACCATCTTTTAGGTCATCAATAGCTAATATAAGCTTCTCATCAACTACTTTGTATTTTTTTGCCCATTTTGCAACCCACTTGGTTTTTAATTTGTTCATTGGTTATTGTATCACATTGTGGTACGGTTGTCAAGATGTATCTATCAACTTTCAGAAGCCTCTATTAGAGAAGCTTGATTTGGCTTTGAAAAATAGTCTGCATATGAGCAGAAGTGCTTTTTTTAGCAGAGTGTTCATAGGAGTTTGGGGTACATTATAGACTTAGGAGTCTGATTCGAATGGCACCAACTTAAGCAAAATCACTTCTTCTTAACCCATTCAAATCATTCACTCCTGCCGTTCAATTATATAAACTTAATGTGTTATAATTGAAACAGATAATAAAAAGAGGTAAACCTATGACCATACAGATAGATAACCCAGAGATAAAAGATTTTACGCTCTCTCAAAATACAAAAATCATGGATGCTCTGATAGCTTCGACGGTGATTATGTACAATATGGATTTATATACTTTTAATAAGAAAAATTTTAAGTATTTGAAGCAGGTTAGGTTGGTGGGGTGAACTCTCGAAAAGTTTAAAAGAGCCGCAACATAGCGTATAGTATCTTGTTATTTGTAATCTTGATTAATACTAACACCATAAAATAAGATATAATATCAAGATAAAAAGGTCACTCATGAAAAAAATAATTTATGGTATAAGCAATTTTAAAATGGCAAAAGAGGATAATTATCTCTATATTGATAAAACCAAACATATAGAGACTTTAGAAAAATTAAATGAAAAATATCTTATCTTTCTACGCCCAAGACGCTTTGGAAAGTCTCTGTTCCTCTCTACTCTACAATATTATTATGATGAAAATTCAGCTCATGAGTTTGAGGCTATATTTCATGATACCTATATTGGGCAGAACCCAACTCCTCTAAAAAGTAGTTATAAAATTCTATTTTTTGAGTTTAGTGGAATCAATACAGATAGTGGGATGGAGATTATCTATGAGGGGTTTAAGGATAATATTAAATCAGCCATCTATCGGTATTTTTCTAATTATGGTTATGCTATCAGTAGAGAGAGTCTTAATAGCATAAAAACACCTACAGGACTGCTAAAATACTTTTTTGATATAGTAGAAGATGATAAAATATATCTACTTATAGATGAATATGACCAGTTTGCCAATGCAATATTGGCTTATAGTATGCAAGATTTTCTAAAAACAGTTAGCAAAGGTGGATTTGTACGGAGTTTTTATGAAGTGATAAAAGGGGCGACACAGACAGGGACAGTTCAAAAAATGTTTATTACAGGGGTTACACCAATCACGCTTGATAGTTTGAGTAGTGGGTTTAATATTGTCTCTAATATCTCACATGATGAAGCATTTAATGCTATGGCAGGATTTACACAAAAAGAGACAGAGTATTCGTTGGAAGAGAGTATTTTTAAAGAGTGTGATTTAGATAAAAAAGAGGAGATATTAGAGAAGATAAAAATATGGTATAACGGTTATATTTTTAATATTAAAGCCCAAGAGAGGATTTATAACTCTACTCTATTAAACTATTTTATCTCAAAATTTGATTATAAACGCTGTATCATGCCTATAAAAATGCTAGATGTCAATGTGGCAAGTGACTACAGAGCGATAATGAAGCTTTTTAATATAGGTGATAGTGATAGAAATTATAAAATATTAGAAGAGTTAATACAAAATAACTCTATTACAGGAGAGATAAAAGATAGATATGACCTAAACAGAGAGTTTAGTAGAGATGATTTTATAACACTTATCTACTCTATGGGGTTTATCACTATAAAAGAGGAGCTTTTTGGAGAGAAATATAAGTTTAAAATACCAAACTATGTTATAAAAATACTCTATTTTAACTACTTTGCTGTTGAGTTAAAAAGAAGAAATAATCTAAAAATAGATGAAGATATAGGCACGATATTAACCGATTTGGCATTAGGAGATATTGAACCATTTGACAATCAACTTAGTGTTGTTATAAAAGTCCTTGCAAATCGTGACCATATGGGACTTGAAGAGAAACATTTTCAAGTAATTACTCTATCACTTCTATCTTTTGCAAGTTTTTATTTTATAGAGTCACAACCTGAAAAGAATAACAAATATCCTGATATTCTGCTCATTGGACGAGATGAGAAAGTGCCAAATAACTATATGTTTGAACTTAAATGGATTAAACAAAAAGATGATTATAAACAGATGAAGAAAGAGGGGATTGAACAGGTTGAGGGGTATTTGAAGCTTGATAAAGTTAAAAATATTCCTAAACTTAGAAGCTTTTTGTTGATGGGGTCAAAAGATGGGGTGGAGTTTTTGGAGATTAACTAATCTATAATCACCAAACTGATAAAATAACAATCTAAAACAGACTATCAAGGTAACGAGTGGAACAAGCATCAAAAATATTAAATACCAAGGGAAAACTCCTAAGCGAAATCTACTTCGACCTACAACGCCACTTTGAAGCCAAATATGGTAAAGATACTCTAATACTCATCGAGATAGGAAGTTTCTTTGAACTCTATGAGGTCAATAATAATGAGATGAAGATTGGAAAAGCAAAAGAGATAGCTGAATTTCTTAATATTCAGTTAACGCGAAAAAACAAAGCCATCTTGGAAAACTCTGTCAAAAATCCTCTTCTTGCAGGGGTTCCTACTGTCTCAATAGAGAGATATATAGCTAGACTTATCGGAGCTAAGAAATATACTATTGTTATAGTCAAACAGAAAGGTGTTCCACCAAAAATAAAAAGATATATCTCTAATATCATCTCCCCAGGGACTAACTTTGAGTACCAAACAGAGGCAGGTGAGAATAATATCGTCTCTATTATTATAGATGAGAATCAAGGTATCTACTCTGTTGGCTACTCTGCCATTGATGTTACTACAGGCAAGACCATTGCCAATGAGATGCACTCAACTCGGGATGATAAGACCTATGCACTTGATGAGCTATTTAATCTTTTGCAGACCTACAATACGGCAGAGGTGATAGTAACATTGGAAAACTCTAATATAGATAGAGAGTGGCTCACATCCTACCTCGAACTTGGACTTTTTCACACCTCTTTTAATAAACGACGATGCAGGATAAACTACCAAAATGAACTATTTACAAGAGTCTATCAGATAAACTCATTTCTCTCGGCTATTGAGTATCTTGACCTAGAGCGACACCCCTATACCACAGAGGCTTTGGCGATACTTATTGAATTTATTATAGAGCATGATGAGCTGATTATAGAGAAGATGAATCGTCCTATCTTTTTGGGAATGAGCAGGTATCTCTATCTTGGGAACAATGCACTAGAGCAACTTGGCGTTATCTCTCGTGACCGTTCAGAGCTTACGCTACTTGACCTGATAGACAAAACAGCAACAGCATTTGGAAAACGACTGCTAAAAGAGCGACTGCTCTCTCCCATTGTGGATAGAGATATACTAGAGAGACGATATGACCTATCTGAAAAACTTATGGAGTATAGTAATCAGTATGATACTCATCTCAAAAATATCTATGACCTTGAACGGATTACAAGACGGATTAAACTTCAAAAACTTCACCCTGTAGAGCTTACCTATATCATGTCATCGCTTGATGCTATAGCAAAACTACTAAAAGATGCGACTCAAAATGAGATAGAGTATGACAGTAGTCTAAAAGATAAAGTTGAAGAGTTTAGAAAATATCTACTGGATACATTTAAGCTCGATACATGTGCAAAATTTCGTATAGACCAGATAAGCAGTAATATATTTAGAGATGGTATCTACCCTATGATAGATAGTATATTGCAAAGACAAGATATAGAGATGAGAAAACTAGAGCAGGTCTCGGCTCATATAGATAATCTATTTGACAAAGAGAAGTTTTCAAACAGTTCAAAAAAATTTATCGCCTATATTGGCTACTTGGAGAGTGAAGGGTACAGCGTAAATCTAACTAAAAATAGGTTTAAAACTATAGAAAAAGAGCTCAAAGAGTCTTTTGTAACCATAGATGGGGAGCATCACTTTTTCAAAGATTTTCACTATAAACATCTAAAAAACTTGGTAAAACTAAACTCACCTCTATTTGAAAAGATAACCCAAAATTATGAAACCAACCAAGTCCAACTGGTCTCTTTGGTAAAAGAGCGATATATATGGAGTCAAAATGAGATAGAGAAGCGATTCTCTCATCTGCTAGATGAACTGATACTCTTTATCGCCAATATTGATGTCGCCATCTCCAATGCCAAATGTACTAAGCAGATGAATCTAAGCCGTCCTATAATATCAGATAATACAAATGCTTATGAGGTGATAGGTCTACGACACCCAATTATAGAGGCAAATGAACAGAGTGGAATCTATATCCCCAATGATATATATCTAGGAAGTGGAACGGAAACCAAACACAACCACATCACACTCAATGCTAGTAATGGAGATAGAGTAAATGGTGTTCTGCTCTATGGAATCAACTCATCTGGTAAATCCTCACTCATGAAAAGTATCGGTCTATCGGTCATTATGGCACAAGCAGGTTTTTTTGTTCCTGCTGTTGAGCTAAAATTTGGGATGTATGATAAACTATTTACTAGAATCGTCTCAAAAGATAACCTCTACAAAGGTCTCTCAACATTCTCTGTAGAGATGATGGAGCTAAAAAATATCTTTAATCGTGCCAGTGATAAAAGCTTAATCTTGGGTGATGAGATTTCACAAGGCACAGAGACAGAGTCAGGACTGGCTATTGTAGCAGGAGCTATCTTGAAACTCTTGGAGCTAAAATCAACATTTATCTTTGCAACCCATCTACACCAACTCAAAAATGTAGAAGAGCTTCAAAAGATTTCATCTCTTATCTTCCTACACTTGGGTGTAAAATATGATGAGCAAAATGATACCCTCATCTATAACCGTCAACTCCAACTAGGTATGGGAAGTTCACTCTATGGCTTGGAGTTTGCAAAATCTCTACATATGGATGAGACTTTTCTAAAAAATGCCTACACTATTCGTGAAAAAATACTAGGTCAAGGCTCTGAACTCAAAAAACTAACAACCAAAAAGAGAAGTAGATACAACAAAAACCTCTTTATAACCAAGTGTGCCTTATGTGAAGAGTGTGTAGAGGATGTGCATCATATTATACCCCAACAACTAGCAGACAGTGATGGAAACATAGGTGCTGTAAATAAAAATCATAAGTACAATCTCATACCTCTATGTAAAAAACATCACAATATGGTACATAAGGGAAAGATAATTATCACTGGGTTTATGATGTCGTTACAAGGATTAAAATTACATTACGAAGAGAGATAAGTAGGTTCGATGAAATCGAACAACAACTAGCAATAGTTTTGACGGTGTTTTCAGGGAAAACACCCTACCGATGCCCCTCCTCCTTGACAAACTTATATTTAAACTGTAAAATTAGGTAATACAAAAGTAATACCAAGGGGTAATAATGCATACTATCACACTAAAATCAGACAGTGACTTTTTTATAATGTTAAATGAAATGGTCAAATCTCTCAATACAACAAGAAGTGATTTAATCAGAAGAGCTGTAGTCCACTATAGAGATACACTAGAGAGAGAAAAGTTAAAGATACAGATAAAAAAAGCCTCTATGAGAACTAGAGATGAGTCTCTAAAAGTATCAAAGGAGTTTGACACGATAATATATGATGGTCTAAAAGATGTTTAAAAAAGGGGAAATCTACTTAGCAAGATTAAATCCAAGAAAAGGCAATGAAGTTGGCAAGATACGACCAGTTTTTATATATCAAACGGATATGTTAAACGATATAGAACATCCAACCACTATTGTTTTACCACTATCCACCTATCTCACAGATGAAGCCTATCCATTGCGTTATAGAGTAAGTAGTAGGGATGGTTTAGAGCAAGATTCTGATATTTTATGTGATCAAATCAGAGCTATTGATAATCAGAGGATTATCTCTGATAAGTTGGCAAAATTGTCTTGGCAAGAAGTTTTTGAGATTGATGAACAAATTAAGATTGTACTAGGATTGGAATAGTGTGAAGAGGTAGGCAAAGATACTTTGTATTTGTGACACGACCCATTATTCTATATTGATAAACAAAGCCGACTCTTCAATTATTATACCCCAAAAGTCAAAACAATTCAGCATTTATTAGATATACTAAAAAAATAGATAAATAAAGGAGAGAAGCAGTGACTACTCTAAATATAGGTGATATAATCATAGAAAACCCTCGATTAGCAAAAAATATCAAAGCTTACTCTGTGGAAGATGTAAAATCTTTATTTATAGATTTTTTAAATAGAGAGTTCTCAACAATTCAAAATAGAGTTAAAAAAAAGAGTAAATGGGGTGAATTTACAGATAAAATAAGTGGTTCTTTTACTCCTGAGATGGTTGAGAATCTAAAAAAAGGCAGAGAAGAGGCAAGAGAAAACTTTTTACCTCGTAGCCAAATTTTGAAATAGTATTATG
>NZ_JAACKB010000181.1 GCF_010892395.1 Sulfurovum sp. bin170 | reverse complement strand
CTCTATCTTTTATCTCTTTAGAAGCAGGTTCATACCCCTCTATTCGTTGAGAGTTCTCAACTGTTTTAGCTATCTCTTCTTTTGATAGTGTATAAGTTTTTTGTTTTAAAAGATTATTGAGGATATTTTTTAATTCACTTTGAATATCAACCCCATATTTTACGAGTTCTTGATATAAGTCATTTTCTATTTGGATAGTCACAATTACCCTTTTTAAATTTATCTTCAATTATAGCCAAAAAATATAAATTTAGGTTCTGAAGTAGGGGAAGGTTAAAAGTGTTTTGGCAAGAATTAGGAATTTGATGTAACTAAAGTACTCAATTGTTTTCTTATGTTTTATTAAGCCATATTTATAACTTTTATAACGAAAAACTAAGCCGTTCTAAGCTATAATCCCCAAAATTATAAACAATATAGGACGGACATATGGAAGGTGTATTTACTTTTTTAGGTGTATTTACTGGTCACGGTATAGGTATGGTCATGGCTCACTTGATTTTGGTCATGGGACTTGCTTTAGTACTAGCTAGATATGCTACTATGCAATTTAGAGCTGTACCAGGTGGTACTCAAAATGTTATGGAAGCTTTCCTTGATGGAGTAATCTCTATGGGAAAAGATACAGTTGGTGAGGAGTTGGCAAGAAAATATCTACCACTAGTGGCAACGGTTGGTCTTTTTGTAGTGATTTCAAACCTTATTGGTATTATTCCAGGGTTTGAGTCTCCAACTTCAAACATCAATGTTACTTTGCCTTTGGCTATAGTGGTATTTATCTACTACAACTATGAAGGTATTAGAGAGAATGGTGTTAAGAAATATTTTGCTCATTTTATGGGACCAGTTCCAGCACTTGCTCCACTGATGTTTCCAATTGAAATCTTATCACATGTATCTCGGATTGTATCTCTCTCATTTAGACTTTTTGGAAATATCAAAGGTGATGACCTTTTCTTATGGGTACTTTTAATGTTAACTCCATTTCTTATACCGATAGCACCATATGTACTTCTTACTTTTATGGCGTTTTTACAGGCTTTTGTATTTATGATTCTTATCTATGTTTACCTCTCAAGTGCTGTACTAATGAGTGACGATCATTAGCAGATGAGACTACCCTCTCCACTTTTGAGTCTGCTCATCAACTTTCTCTTGGGTGCATCTTGGGCTTTTGCCCTTATCGGTGCATCGGCTCTATTTTTCTCTTTTTTGGGTATTGGAATTATCTATGCTATTTTTGGCTCTTTTCTTGGGTCACTGCCTGGTCTTTTTATGGTACTTCTTATAGAGTATTTTCTGATGCGTGAAGAGAAACTAAGAGAGTTAAGAAAGCATACTAAACTACTTGAAGAGCTTGTAGCACAAAAAAATAACTACTAATTTTTATTCAATAGACATCTTGCAAAACTAGGAACCGATGGCTTTAGCCCAATGCCAATGAATTAGCGAGGCTGAAGCCATCGGTTCCGTATATACAATCTTCATTTACGGAATCGGCGTGTTTACACCCGAATTATTTGATTCAAAAAAAAGCTTAATTCATTGGCATTGGGCTTTAGCCTCGTCTTGTTCGGGACTAAAGTCTCCGATTCCAAAGAGTTTTGAAAAATCTATATTCAATAAAACTTTTTAAGTATTAGATTAAAAATATGGGGATATATCCTAAGATAATCTATCTCTAAACTCCTCATACCCAAACTCTTTCACAACCTCAACTCTACCATCTTTTCGTTTGATAATAATAGAAGGCATTGAAATCCCATTAAAAGTGGTAGCTTTTACCATTGTATAGTGCATTTGGTCTTCAAAGATGATTCTATCACCTATCTCCAACGGTTTATCAAAAGAGTAGTCTCCCATCACATCACCTGCTAGACATGTATTTCCTGCTAAACGATAGGTATAGGATTTTTTACCTGCCTCATCTGCACCCCTCACCTCTGCTCTATATGGCATGATAATGGTATCAGGCATATGAGCTTCAGCAGAAGTATTAAGAATAGCTATGTCTATACCGTTATGAACTATATCAAGCACGGAGGAGACAAGCGTTCCCGTCTCCCACCCGACTGCTTCACCCAGTTCTAAGTAGATTTGTAAGTGAGGGTATCTATTTTTAAACTCATTTAATATACTTATGAGTTTTTCTATATCATAACCCTTTCGAGTAATATGGTGACCTCCTCCAAAATTTACCCACTTCATATCTTTTAGATATTTGCCAAACTTATCTTCAAAAGCCTCCAGTACTTTTTCAAGAGCAGAAGAGTCCTGCTCACAAAGAGCATGAAAATGTAAACCATCAAGCCTCTCTAATAAAGTCTCATCAAAATTAGCAATAGTAGTTCCAAGCCGTGAGTAGAGACCACAAGGGTTATATAGCTCAACAGGAGATTTTGAATACTCTGGATTGACTCTAAGACCTATTGAGAGTTTGGAGTTATACTCTTTTGCTAAAGTTGAAAATCGCCTAAGCTGTGATGGAGAGTTAAAAATTAAGTGCTTTGAGATAGTTGCTATCTCCTCTATATCCTCCTCTTTGAATGCAGGACTGTAGGTGTGTAGCTCTTTTTTAAACTTCTCATCAGATAGCTTTGCCTCATGCAATCCACTAGCACAACAGCCATCAAGGTATTGAGAGACTAGAGGGAAGCTCTGCCATAGAGCATAACCTTTTAGGGCGAGGAGTATCTTTACTCCTGTTCGCTCTTTTATATTAGCTAGTATCTTTAGATTATTCTCTAGTAGAGTCTCTTCTAGTAGCCAATAAGGTGTTTTAAAATTAATCATTAAATGGCAAAAGTCCAAACTTCTTGATAAACGCCCTATCTATATCTATTAAGCCTCTCTCTTGCAGACTATCAAGCACCTCTTTAGTACAAAAAGTATCCCCTGGCCACTCTCTCGTAAATCCGTCTAGTTCGCTTTTATTTGTTCCATCAACAACGATTATTGGTTTAGTTATTATATCTCTCTGTGCATCTATATTGTTAACCACACGCCAAATCAACATATATGGTTCATCTATATCATTATTCTTTTTATCAACAATAATTAATACTTTGATATGTTTTTTAAGCGTAAACAGTTTTTCAATATCACTCTTGACTGATTTTGTTTTATTAATAGTCACGATACAGATAGGGTTTTTGGTCTCTGTAAAATATTGTCTTAAATCCACAGTAGAGCTATATATCTCTTGCATTTTTTTGAGAAGTTCGCTATCTTCTAGTGGCTTTTCTACAGCACTTTGAACTATATTACCAGTAGCATCAATCCCTAGCTTTCCACCAACTAGCGTTTCGTTTGCTGTGTGGTCAAGAGCATCTATTATCCCTTGGGTAATTAAAATTTTATCAGGGTCAAGACGATTTAGAATATACTCTGTAATAGCCATATCATCATGAAGCTCTGGAGCATCCTCATTGACAAATATAGCATGTTTCACAAAACTCATCTGCCCAACTCCCCAAAAGGCGTGCATAAACTGCTGTGCGTGACCTTTATATAAAGTTTTCATTTTTCCAAGTATTAGGTTATGAAATACTCCATTTTCAGGCATGTAATAATCAATAAGGTCAGGAGCCATTGGTTTTAACATCGGCAGAAATATTCTCTCTGTTGCCCATCCCATATATTTATCTTCAAGAGGTGGTTTACCCACAACTGTTGCTTGAAAAACAGGTTTCTCTTTCATGGTTATGGTCTCTATCTCCATCACAGGATATGGCTCTTCAAGAGTATAATATCCAGTATGGTCACCAAAAGGCCCCTCTATCTTCATCTTTTCTGGGTCAACAAACCCCTCGATAACTATATCTACATCTTCTGGAATATATATATCATTGGTCATAGATTTAACAAGTCTAGCTTTTTTCCCTCTCACAAATCCATAGAGCAACATCTCAAACATCCCATGAGGCATAGGAGCTTGACCACACCATATATAGAGAGGGTCACCACCAATCCCAACAGTCACAGGCATTTTTTTCCCTGCTTTTTGATACTGGTCAAAGAAGTGAGAAGCATCTTTGTGTATCTGCCAGTGCATTCCAAGATGGTTTTTGTCATACTGCTGTAGTCTATACATCCCAAGGTTCTGCATCTCCCCATCAAGACTCTGTGTATAGACCTGCCCCATAGTTATAAAAGCTCCACCATCCTCTTCCCATGTTTTTAGGATAGGCAGTCTGTCTAAGTCTACATCCTCTTTTTTGACAATCAACTGCTGACACGCACCTGTACTTTTTAGTCGTTTTGGAAAGACATTTTTTAGAGCAAAAAGTTCAGGAATCATCTTTAGTTTTGCCATAAAACTCTCAGGTGGTTTTAACTTTAGTAACTTATCTATCCCCTCAGCTACCCTGTCAGGATGTTTTCCAAATATATTTTGAGTGAGCTTCTTGTTTGCAAAAATATTCATAAGTACAGGCATATCATACTCTATATTTTTGTTACGATTGATAGGATTTGTGAAGAGTAGGGGGCGTGAGTCATCTTTTTTGACCTCTATGTAGGCGATATGTGGAATCTCTAGCTCTACATCTAGTGGTTCGTCTATAATCTTTAGATTACCGTTCTCTTTTAGCCATTGTATGACATCGTTCATATAATACTCCAAAAACTGTTATTGAATATCTTTCTTAGAAAACTAAAGTTTTTCTTTTCTAGTTTTGCAAGAAGTTAAATATTTTTAGTGGCAGGAGTGCTCACGCTACAGTTAAATTTTTTGGGTATTATATCTTAAATGTTGAATTTTATTTAACAGCAACATCAATTTAGTAGACGCATATGCTATTTTAATGTACATTCTTAAAAAAATCCCTAACATACTCATACCCAGAGTAGAGTGTAATCACAACAGCTATCCAGAGTAGAGCCTCTCCACCATACCAACCCATAAGCAGAAATCCAATGGCAATCATCTGTACAACAGTTTTAATTTTGCCCATCACTGACGCAGATATGTCAATTCCCTCAGCCACCGCAGATACACGAAGTCCTGTGATAAATAGTTCACGAGTTACAATAAAAAAGATAGCCCAAGGGGATGCAGAACCAATCATCATAAGTCCTAAAAATCCAGCAAATGTTAACATCTTGTCTGCTAGTGGATCTAAAATCTTGCCCATAGTAGTGATTTGATTAAAAGTTCTAGCTATATAGCCATCAAAAAAGTCAGTGGCAGATGCTAGTACAAAGATAAAAGCTGCTGTGTAGTTTAACCATGAGGGGTGAATGCCATTAAATATCTCTGCATCTTGGTTGACTAGGAAAAAAAACATGACAGGTGCTAAAAGTAGTCGAATAAATGCTAATATATTTGGAATATTTACGATTTTTGAAGAATCCATTTTTGGGTTGTTCCTTTGTAGGGGCAAACCGATGTGTTTGCCCTTTTGTTTTATACCAATCTGATATTATTTAAATGTAGTCCCACCATCAACAGTAAGCGTCTGACCAGTAATCCAAGATGCCTCATCGCTACATAAGAAATAGACCGATGAAGCAATATCCTCAGGTGTCCCCATTCTATTAACAGCAGAGCGTTCTATAGTAGCATTTTTGACCTCTTCATAGTTTGTAAAAGCCTTTAGAGCATCTGTATCAATGGGACCACCACTTACCGCATTGACACGAATTCCCATATCTCCAAGTTCGGCAGCAGCGTAACGACTCATCGCCTCCACGGCTGCTTTGTTTGTTCCATGACCTGCATAATTTTCGATATATACTAGATTTCCCGTGGAACTCATAGTAACTATGCTTCCACCACCCACTTTTTCCATCCGTTTTGCAGCCTCTTGTGAACCACAGACAAAAGCACCAACAGTTGCAGTATAGATATTGGTTAGACCTTTTTTAGGTTTTAGACGCATAAATTTACCATATCCACCCACAACAGGACGACCATAAATCATAGCATTGGATACAAAAAAGTCTATTCGGTCAAAATCTTTATCAATGGCTAAAAATAGAGGTTTAAACTCATCAAGTTCTAAAATATTAAGAGGATAAGCTCTAGCTTTTATCTTGTAAGTTGTCTCCAAATAGGTAGCAATCTCGTTAGCAATCTCTTCATTTGAGTTATAAGTAAAAGCAACATTAACACCCTCTTGTGCAAACTTCTCTGCAATCGCTTTACCTATACCTTTTGTTGCACCAGTTATAACAACTGTTTTACCTTTGTTGCTAGACATATTAGTTCATACCCTCGAAATTACACTGCTTTAGAACATCTTCAATCAAATCCATATTTTCAACACTTGGTGCAACCAAAGGAAGTCTATACTCCAAGGTATCAATAAGCCCTACGATATACATTGCCGCCTTGATAGGGATAGGATTACTCTCACAAAAAAGTACTTTATTCACAGGATAGAGCATATCATTAATCGCTTTTGACTGCTTTAACTCACCTCTTAGTGCCGTATGAGCCAGTTCTGCTTTTAGTTTTGGCAGTAGATTGGCTGTAACTGAAGTGATACCTTTTCCTCCATTGGCAAGAATTGGGTAATCAATAGCATCATCACCAGAGAAAACATAGAGGTCAGGTCTCTTGGCTAGAAGCTCAACGGTTCTCTCTATAGAGCCTGTCGCCTCTTTGATTCCAAAAATATTCTCTACATCATCAAAGAGTCTACATACCGTATCAGCCTCTATATCTACACCTGTTCTCCCTGGTACATTATAGAGCATAAATGGTAACTCTACCGATTTTGCAATCGCTTTGTAGTGTTGATATAGCCCCTCTTGGCTCGGTTTGTTGTAGTATGGACTCACAGAAAATATCGCATCAACCCCACAAGCCTCTGCATGTCTTGCAATATCTATCGCCTCATGTGTTGCATTGCTTCCTGCACCTGCAAGTACTTTTGTCTGGGTTCCTCTACAGACCTCTACTGCAATCTCAATACATCTTTTGTGTTCATCGTGAGTGAGCGTTGCACTCTCTCCTGTTGTTCCCACAGGACAGACAGCATCTATGTCGTTGTCAATCTGTCTCTGGATTAGTTTTCCATAAGTTGCCTCATCTAGTGTACCATTTTTGAATGGTGTAATCAGTGCTGTTGTTGCACCTGTGATTAAATTGCTCATCTGCTTTTCCTAAGTATTAGTGTTGTAGCTAGGTCGTTGTTGAAGTATTTTTTTGCTACCTCTGTGACCATTTCAGGCGTAATTTTATCTAAATTCTCTTCATATTCAAGTAAAGGTTTTAGATTTCCTCGCACTAGATAGCTTCCAAATAGTGAGTTGACATCTGAAGAGCTTTCGAGAGAATAGACAAAGTCTGCTTTGGAGTTGATTTTAACTTTATCCAACTCCTCTTTGGTCACACTACCTTTTTTGATTTTCTCTATCTCTTCAAGTATCTCTTTTTCCACATCTTCTATCTTAATATCTGGATTGGCTATCGCCATAAATAGAAATATACCATCATCAGTTAGCTCCATATTATAACCATAAACGGTGTTGACCATCTGTTTGTTATCTATAAGCTCTTTGTGTAATCTTGAACTTTTACCTGAACTCATAAGCTCAGAGATGGCTGAGAGTACCACTTGGTCTTTGTGTTCAAAGTTGGGAATAGGATAGGCAATAGCGATGGTATCTACTGTATTGTTATCTTTATATATAACCTGTCGTATGCTACCATCTCTCGAAGGCTCCACAGGTTTACACTCTGGAATCTTAACTTTGTTTTTAATCTTTCCAAATTTAGCCTCTGCCTCTTTGAATACAGACTCTTTGTCTATATCACCAGTGACTACCAAAATCGCATTGTTAGGCTGATAGTACTTCTCATGAAACTCTCTAATATCCTCAATCGTCCATGTCTGAATATCATTCATAAAACCAATTGGTGTCCAGTGGTATGGGTGAGAGACATAGTGTGTGTTAAAAAGTCTAAAATAGAGATAACCAATAGGTGGATTATCTGTTCGTACTCGTCTCTCCTCGGCTACTACTTTTCGCTCTACTTGAAACTCATCATCTTTTAGGTTCAGATTTTCCATTAGTTCAGCAAAAAGCTCCATAGAAGTTGGCAAGTTTTGCGAAGAAGATTTGATAAAATAACTAGTGTAATCAAAGCTTGTAGATGCGTTGTTTATTGCACCTTTTGATTTTACTATCTTATCAAACTCACCAGCTTCAAGGTTCTTTGTAGATTTGAAGTTTAGATGCTCCAACATATGAGCGATGCCACTTTTGCCCATCACCTCATTTCGGCTTCCTACTTTGTAGAAAATATCTGTTGTGATAACATTTGACCTGTTTTTCATCGGTATTACAACCACCTCTAAACCATTCTCTAGCGTTTTTGTATAGTGCGTTGGTAATGAATTTGCCATTAAAATCCCTGTTAATAATATTGTTGTAGTTATAAATTTAGTTAAAATTCTCATCTATAATCAGCTCCTATAGCCTCTGTGATATTAGAGTATCCATCAGCCTCAATAAGTTTTGTCAGCCCCTCATTTATCTCTTTGACCATTTTAGGACCATTATATATAAGCATAGTAAGAATCTGAACCAGTGATGCACCTGCTTTGATTCGTCTATAGGCATCCTCTGCATCCTCTATTCCACCTACAGCGATGAGTGTAGTCTTTCCATAAAGCTCTTTTCCAATAGCTTGAAATAACTTAAATGATTTTTCTCGAACTAAAGTTCCAGAGATTCCACCAAAATCTTTTGTATTTTTACTAACTGAGTAGTCGACAGTGGTATTGGTTGCAATAATCCCCTCAGCCCCTGCATCTACTGCTGTCTTACAAAGTTCAATTGCATCCTCTGCGTCCATATCAGGTGCAATTTTCAACAATATGGGTTTGTCTGTAATCTTTTTTGCCATTGTGAAAATATCAAAGATAAACTCCTTGTTTTGAAGATTTCTTAAGCCAGGGGTGTTTGGTGATGAGATATTTATAACAATATAATCACCATAATCTTTAAATATATGCAATAGCATCTCATAATCACTCAAAGATTCATCCCCTTGCGTTAACTTATTTTTACCGATATTAATACCAATAGGATAGTCAAAAAAGTAGAGCTTGTTGAGTCGTTTGAGCATATACTCTGCACCATGGTTGTTAAATCCCATCGCATTTTGAATTGACCTATCCTCTTTTAGCCTAAAGAGACGAGGTTTGGGATTGCCATCTTGTGGTTTTGGTGTGATAGTGCCTATCTCTGTGTACCCAAATCCAAGTATCGGTGTAGCTGTAATATACTCACCATTTTTATCAAAACCTGCTGCCAATCCAACAGGGTTTTGAAATTTTTTTCCAAAAAGAGTTTGAGATAGAACAGGATTGCTCACAAAATAGTGATTTTTTAGCATTCGCATTATACTAGGGGCATAAGCCAAAGAGCGAAGTCCCAATCCCGCAATAGAGTGTGCTGTCTCTGGGTCTAGCCTGAAAAGAATTTTTTTTATAGTTTGATAAGAGAAAAGTGACAATGTATACTCCAAATATTTTATTGAACGAATTATATCAGAATTTGTTTTACTCTTTTAGTATAAAAAACCAAATAAAACAATAAGCCAAATCTGATATAATCACAAAATTATAATTTAGAGAAAAAAGGCAAAAAATATGGCAATTGAAACAGTAGGTTCAGTAGAAGAGTTTAAGGCACTAGTAGCAGAGGTAGAGAGTGGGGAGGGTTATAGAAAACCGATAGGATTTGGTATCGCTAGGGTTGATAGAGGTCAGAAAAGTGCAGACAAAGTTTTACAAGCGAACTATGGTCTTATCAACTGGGGTGAGAACTTTGGTTCGGCGGCTGTATATGTAAAAGCTCTTCAAGAGTCAGGATGTAGCGTTGATTTTTCTGGGTCAGAGTTTGTAGCAACAATCAATGATGATTTTGTCAAAAATTCACTCTTGGCATTTGCACCGTTTATGGGAGAGGCGAGAGGTTCAGTACATAAAAATATTCAGGTGATTAAAACACTATCAAAGATGGAAGATTTGGCTAAAAACTTTAGAATCACATTCCTATTTGCAGATGAGAACCCAGAGAGTGTTGAGGCAGTATATCTTAAGTTATATGCTCTATCTCAAAATAAAGTAGAGCTAAGAAGTATGAATCTTAATGGTGCATTTGGAATCCTCTCCAATGTGGCATGGGTTGGAAACACTCCTTATGAGTTGGAGTATCTGCGAGAGAATGAGATTGAGATGAAACTAAACGGAACTTATCCTGCTGTTGATTCTGTAGATAAATTCCCAAGATTCTTACAACACATCATCCCTGCTGACAATACAAGAATTTTGGAGGCTTCAAAGGTTCGAATGGGGGCTCAACTAGCAGATGGTACAACTGTTATGCCTGGGGCTTCGTACATCAACTTCAACGCTGGAACACTAGGTTCTGTAATGGTTGAGGGTCGAATCTCTAGTTCAGCAATTGTTGGAGCTGGTTCTGATATTGGTGGTGGTGCTAGTATCCTTGGTGTGCTTAGTGGAACTGATGGCAACCCTATCTCTATTGGTGAAAACACACTTCTTGGGGCAAATTCAACTTGTGGTATTCCTCTTGGTGATGCGTGTATTATTGATGGTGGCGTTGCTATCTTTGCAGGAACAAAAGTTGAGATTTCTGCTGATGAGTTGGCTAAGATAAATGAGGCAAATCCTGAAGCAAATCTTGAAGATAATAGAATATTTAGAGCTGATGCACTTCAAGGGTTAAATGGTCTTCACTTTAGACAAGACTCAACAACAGGTAAGATGGTTGTAAATAGAAGTGTTAGAGAAGTTAAGCTTAACGCAGAGTTGCACTAATGGAAGAGTTGGATATAATTAAACAAGTTTTTCTTTTGGCAATTGCCAAGAGAGAAGAGGGAGAGAGTATGAAAGATACTTTGGAGTCTCTTGTTAATACAGGAATGTTTGAATCAGGTATGAAAGAAGCTAAACAGACCCTCCAAGAGCTTAGAGAATCCAATCATATTGTTGGTGACAATCTCTCCATGATTGGAGTGATGGTAGCCAATCAAGCAGAACAAGAGTTTAAACAATAATTTTTTTGGAATCGGAGGCTTCAGCCCCGAAATAGTTGGCGAGGCTAAAGCCATCGGTTCCGAAAACCAAGGAGCAAAAAATGCGAGTAGATAAATGGTTAGCAGCAGTAAATGTTATAAAAAGAAGAACAGTAGCATCAGATATGGTAAAGAGTGGAGTGGTTTTTGTTAATGATATGAAAGCAAAAGCTAGTAAACAGGTGAGCATCGGCGATAAGGTCACAATTGAATATCTAAAAGGTGCTAAACATTACGAAGTTTTGCAAGTACCTACAACGAAAACTATCCCAAAAAGCCAAAAAGATGAATATTTTAAAGAGTTGCTATGATAGATACTAAAAAGAAATTTGAAAAACTGTTTAACAATCAACTATCTACCCAAGATGCGAGAAAATTCTTGATAGAACTATATAAAAAGGGTGAAACCTCTGAAGATATAGCCATAGCAGCATCGGTTATGCGTGAACACTCTATCAAACTTCCAATATCAAAAGAGCTACAAGACCAAGCGATAGATATAGTAGGAACTGGTGGAGACAAGAGTGGAAGCTTTAATATCTCTACAACAGTTTCACTCCTTCTAGCTTCATTCGGTTCAGTAGTGGCAAAACATGGAAATAGAAGTATCACAAGCAACTCAGGTTCTGCTGATGCGTTGGAGACTTTGGGGATTAATCTCAATCTTAGTCCAATTCAACAGCTTAAGATGTTAGAAGAGACAGGTTTCTGTTTTATATTTGCCATGAATCATCATCCTGCCATGAAACATATTATGCCAATTAGAAAATCAATTGACCATCGAACTATCTTTAATATTTTGGGACCATTGACAAATCCAGCAGGAGCAAAAAATTACCTCTTGGGTGTTTTCTCTCCTGATTATATTGAGCGAATGGCAGAAGCGTTAGTGGAACTTGGTGTTGATAGAGCATTTGTTGTTAGTAGCGATGATGGAATGGATGAAATCTCTTTGGCTACGACTAGTCAATTTGCTTATGTTCAAGATAATATAGTATCTAGGGGTATTATTGAGCCAGAGAGATTTGGATTTAAATTAGCTCCAAAGAAAGCGATACTTGGTGGAAATGCCACTGATAATGCGTTAATAACAAAGAATATATTTAGTGGTAAATCCACACAAGCACAGAGAGATATTGTGGTGTTAAATGCTGGATTTGCTCTGTTTGTTAATGGTAGTGTTCGTGATATGCAAGAGGCATTTGAAGTTGCTAGATATGGGCTTGATAGTGGGGATGCGAAGGAGCATTTGGAGTTGATAGCTAAGGTTTCAAATAAAATATAGATATAATATTGAAAAGGTGAAAATATGGCATTAACATTAAATGCAGAGCAGAAATCTATATATAATATATTTATGGGAAAATGCCAATATCTTATTCCTCCCTATCAACGACCATACTCATGGCAACTTCAACACTGCAAAAAACTTTTTGAAGACCTAAAAAGAGAGTTTTATAATGAGAAAAAAGAGGGATATTTTTTAGGAAATATTGTTCTTGCTTGGAGTGTGGAATCAAGAGATGTGTTTGAGGTTATTGATGGTCAACAGAGATTGACAACACTTCTTCTTCTCCTAAAAGTTCTTTTGGCTTTTGATAGTGAAAATAGCAATATCAAAAATGCCATTTGGATAGTAGATGAGAGAAGCAAAAAAATTAAAGATGAGAGATTAAGATTTAGTGACTATGTTATGAACTCTCATTTTTATAAAGAGGTTTTAGAGTTAAATTTGGATAGTGATGTATGTAATAAAGAGATAGATGAGCAAAATCTTTTTATGCAAAATCTCTGTTATTTTTATACAGAGATAGAGGAGATGAGTCAATATGAGAAGATTGAAAATTTTGTTGATTTTTTACTTTACGATGTCTCTCTACTTCCTATAGAGACGGGAGATGGTACAGCAAAAGAGGCTAGAGAGAAGGCTCTTACTATATTTGAGACTATTAATAATAGAGGACTGAATCTATCAAATTCGGATATTTTTAAGGCTCGACTCTATGAGATGGCTTTGAATGAATTGGAAGAGGAGAATTTTATATCTTTGTGGAATAAGTTTGAGAAAAGTGTTAATGAAATTAATTACTCAATAGATAATGTTTTTTATATCT
>NZ_JAACKB010000180.1 GCF_010892395.1 Sulfurovum sp. bin170 | reverse complement strand
CGATTCCGAAAATGCAAATTGCATATAAGGAAACGATGGCTTCAGCCTCGCTAATTCATTGGCATTGGGCTAAAGCCATCGGTTCCTAGTTTTGCAAGAAGTCTAATAAATTTAGGGCAACCATAAAGGTTTGCCCCTACAAAATATCCCACCTCCTGATGAACACATCAATATCACCTTAAAATAATAAAAATATGTTTTGTTAAGAAATAGAGAGTAAAATTTCAAAACTATTTTGATATAGGATAAAATCAAAAGGAAAAAAATGAAATTTGAATTAGTACAGATAGCAACCATCCAATCTCCATTTTGTAGCTTGATAAATATGCCCGTTCAACCCAAAGGGGCAAAAGATACATATGCTACTATTGTGTTCAAAGATGAGTATAAAGAGGGGCTAAAAGACCTAGATGGCTTTTCACATGTTTATCTGATTTACTATTTTCATAAGATTAAAAAACCTCAACTCTCTGTTGTGCCATTTAATGATAAAACCCACACCCCAAGAGGAGTCTTCTCTACACGAACGCCAATGCACCCAAATAGTCTTGGTCTATCTGTGGTTGAACTTGTTAAAGTTGATGGTAATAAGGTGACAATTAAGGGGGTTGACATATTGAATGGAACACCACTTATAGATATAAAACCATATATTGAGAACTTTGACAAGGTGGAGGGTGTGATTAAATCGGGCTGGATGCAATCTAGCTCAGATGAGGTAAGTAAGAAAAAATCAGATAGTAGATTTGTAGAATAGATTTAAAATTCTACCTCAAAAGAGGTAGAGTGGAGAGACCTTAATGGTCTTCATCCAAATTAAAGAACTTTGTTCCTGCATAATACATCGCAATACAAAGCCCCAGTCCACCAAGAGAAATCATTATCTCTGTAGCTGATGGAATGTAGTGTACCCAACTTGGTGCAAGTTGATACTCTGTGGTTTTCATCATCTGAAGTGGTTTGAGCTGACTGTCGTGTACAAGGTTATATCTCATAAAGAAGATACCAACCATACCACTGAGCGATGCCCAAAACATTAGAACAGGTGATCTACCCATATCTTTCAAGATGATAACCAATGGGATAATCATCGCCAATATAACTTCTGCCTGGAAAGTCCATGAACCTAAAATGTGAATAGCAACTTCTGAACGGTCTGGCATACCACCATAAATATCGGTAAACATTTTCCATGTAATGAAGAAGATAAGAATTGATAGAAGCAGTGCTTGCATCTTTGCCAATCCTGTTAACATGGTTTTTACTTTTTCAGGGAATTCAAGTTTGTATCGGAAACCCATAATAATAAAGGCGATAAATACACCTGTAATAAATGCTGTCAAGATGAAGTAAGTTGGATAAAATACTCCATTGGCGATTGGTCTAGCATTTAGAAAACCAAATACTGACCCCAAGTTAGAGTGTGCTGCAAGACCTACAAGTAGTCCTGTTAGTCCAAATATTTTCGCCTTTTTCATATCTCCTTTTAATAAGAAGATAAACTCAACAATCATAAATGCCAAATAAGCACCATATAGCGTACCCATCCACCAGATAGCCGAGGTTAATCCTGGGGTTAAGACATTGTAAATCAACATCGTTACAGGGTGACCTATCTCTACAGCAATAACCGCAAATCCAGCCAAGATGGTAACTATGGAGCCAAAAATAGCTCGTTTAGAGATGAGCATATAGTCTTTGAATCCGAAAACATCACCTAATGAGCCGATAATACATAGTCCTGTTGAACTTACAACAAAAAAGATATATACGGCAAGGAGTAGTCCCCAAGGATGCTCTTTGGTAACATTGTAGGCGTGGTGTCCATGCATAAAAAAGAATGCAAGTCCCACAACAAACAGTGCCAAAAGTCCAACCGTTATAACGGCGACCAACATGTTTCTTGGAGTTCTCTCAAAATCCAGTAAATCTTTCATTCCTACCTTATTAACAGGAATCGATGTTATAAATTCTTTTGCTTTTGCAATCATATCAATCTCCTTATGTTAGATAGAATAATTTTGGATTGGTTCCAAGGTGAGCTTTTAAAGAGAAGTGATCTCTCGTTCTAAGCAGTTCGCTAATTTCACTCTCTGGGTCATCAAGGTCACCAAAGGTTCTTACTTTTGTTGGACAAGTATTTTGACAAGCAGTTGTTGTTTTTCCCTGTGCCAATCGTGTATCTGAACAGAAATTACACTTGTCTACCGTCATCGTTCTATCATCTACAAATCGTGCATCGTAAGGACAAGCTACCATACAGTAGCTACATAAGATACATTGGTCAGTATTGACCCTTACTACTCTATTCTCATCAAAATATGTCGCATTTGTAGGACAGACCATTTGACAAGGAGCATCATCACAGTGTTGACACTGACTTGGCATAAAAGTGCTTGAGCTGATACTAAGAAATGGATACTCACCCTCTATCTCTTTTACACCGACCCAAATTCTGTGTTTATCAGCACCAAGAGTAACCCCATTCTCCTCTTTACATGCCACCTCACACGCTTTACAATTAATACAATTTTTGTAATCTAAAGCCATTCCATATCTTGCCATAATTACACCTTCCTAATTTCTACATTGGTCTCATGCATCGCTGCTGCACCATAAACTGGTTCCAATACATCTTCTATAACAGCATTGTCATTACCACCATTTTTATAAGCCCATGTCAATGCCGAACTCTCTTCACCAAAGCCGTGAATAAAGAAGACTTGATTTGGAGCTATCTTCTCCGTTGGATAAGCTTTAATCGTCACTTTACCTACACTGCTTGTTACCTCCAAGGTATCACCAAAAGCGATTCCTTTCTCTTTGGCAACGCGTTTGTTAATCCAGATAAAGTTTTCAGGCATCAAATCTCGCAGAACTGAGTTATTTGCTGTACCACTCTGTGTAAACTGTGCATGTCGCCCTGTCATCAATCTAAACTTGCCATCTGGAACGGAGAAGTTATAATCATCTCTCCAAGTTGGCATTGGGTCAACCCCTTTTTTTGCCATAGAAGCCAAGTTACACTCTACTTTTTTAGAAGCAGTTTTAGTTGCACCACCAAATACAGAGTATGATTTTAATTTTTCAGGATAGTACTGATGTACATTAGCTGAAATTTGCTTATAGTACTCACTCATCTTCGGATAGAAAACCCCATGCTCTTTTAGAGCTTCAGCAGCACCTGGGTAGTCATGAACAGCATGTTCATTGGTATGCTCTTGGTCATGCTCAAAAAGTTTTGTTAAGTCAAATTCAGCATAAACCTCTACCTCTTTCTCCTCAGCTGTCTGCCCTGTACCTGTCGTCTCATTGTTCTCATCAACTTCTGCTTTTTCTAACTCAGCCAACTCCTCTTGAACATCCTCATCATACTTTTTAGTAATCTCAAAAAGTGGTTTGGATAGTTGCCCCATAAGACCTCGTAGAATCGTGTTAATAGGTTGAGTCTCAAAGAGTGGATCAACGACCTTGTTTCTCTGTGCAATTGACGGCTCTACACCACCAAAAGTTTTAACAGGGTCAGTTCTCTCCAAGTAAGTACACTCTGGCAATACCACATCGGCATACATTACAGTATCACTTGGCATAGTATCAATACAGACTAGCAACTCTATTCTTTTAAGCATCTCAGCTGTCTTGGCTGTGTTTGGCATATTCATCATCGGATTGTGCTTATAACAGAACATCCCTCTAACTTTATATGGCATCTTATTCTCCAAGAATCGGTTTCTCCAACCTAACCATGAACCTCCACCAGATACAACAGCACAGTCATCATAACCAGCTTCACCCTTTTTAGCATCTTTTTTCTTAACAATAGCTCTTGATTCAGCTCTTGCGTAGAGTGGTTCTAGTCCTGAGTGACCTTTGATTTTGACTTTTGAACCAAAAATCAATCCACCTTTACAGTCGATACCACCACCAAGTCCTTGGAAGATTGCCATTGCACGACGCAACTGGAAATCATTTTTGGCAAAAGTAGATCTTCGTCCTGGATAGTAGATAGATTTAGGAGCATGAGCCATAAACTCTCTAGCTATTTTTACAATATCTTTAGCTTTAATATTGGTAATTGGCTCTGCCCATGAAGGAGAGTAACCACTTGTAAGTACATGATTTTTATACTCATCAAACCCTTTAAAATGTGCCTCGACATACTCTTTATTGTAAAGCTCTTCTGTAAGAACAACATAAGTAAGTGCCAAAACAAAAGCCAAGTCAGTCCCTGGGTTAATAGCTAACCACTTATCTGCTTTAGCTGCTGTATTGGTAAATCTTGGGTCAACACAGATAAGCTTTGCTCCTCGTCCTTTGGTTCGCTTGAAGAGATCCATCGTATCAGGAGATACAATAGCTTCTGCTCTGTTTGCTCCTGCCATAATAATATACTCTGCATTCTCCAAGTCAGATTGAGGATAAGCACCAATAGTAACACCATAACCAGAAGCCACAGTCTGAAGACAGATAGAGGCGTGATTAAGCCAGTTTCCTGAACCAAAACCTTGATAGAAAGTTTTGAAAGTATGCTCTGCCATACCCTCACCAGCACAGAAGAGGAATGATGAACGGTTATCTTTCTCTTCATCTAAGATTTTAATGGTCTTTTCAGTAATATAAGCAAAGGCTTCATCCCATGAGACCCTCTTGAACTTACCTTCACCCTTCTCACCTGTTCTAATCAATGGATATTTTAGTCTATCTGGGTCATATAGGGCTTGTATCCCTGCATTACCTCTAGGACATAACATATTTTTTGATTTTGGAAACATCGGATTTGGGTCTAGTTTGGTCACTATCCCATCCTCTACTCTAGCAATCGCCGCACACTTATTCACACACATCTCACAAAGTGTTGGAATATTTCTTACCTCTTTTGCTTCACCTGTTTTGGTTGTAATCGAATCTGGTATAGCACTATTTGTACCACCATCACTACTATCATGACCATCACTTGCAAAAAGATTAGTTGCACTCACTGCTGTTCCACCAACAACACTCATCGCAACCGTACCTTGAAGAAATTTTCGTCTTGAAATCTCTACCTGCATCAGCTTCTCCTCCTATTAATTTGTTTACTAGCTTAAATAAGAGTAATTTACTCCTATTTATAAGGCTATGTTATATATTATAGAAGATAATCTTATGTGATACTTTGATTTGTATCAATAACATAAAAAAAAGTAAAGATTACAATAAATGTTACTTATCTAGTAACTCTTTTTGATATTCATATCATCCAAGTTGCCATGCTCAAAATCTTTATGACAAGCAAAACAGTTAGATTTATCTTTAACTTCTCTGCTCTTATAGACCGATTTTGGAATATTTTTGTGTGTCTCTCTCCAATAAGGTGTTTTTGTAATAGCTTTTGGTCGTCGTTTACCCAAAGAGTCCATCATCTTTACAGCAGCTTCCCTTGTACTACTCTCTGCTGAATTTGCAAGTAAAAACTTAAGAATTGATTGCTGTTCAACTTTAGAGATATTGGCTTCAGTTATCTCTTCTCCTCGATGGTTATCTAGCGTTGCCATAATCTTTTTCCAAGATTTTTGGGGAAGAATATATGGAGGGTAGGTCTTGTGGCAATCCCCACACTCTTCATGGTAAACAGAATGAATCTCTTCATAGTCAAGATTGCCATATTTTTGCAATGTTAAGAAGTTATAGTTACTACTAACAATAAAAAGGTAGGTAAGTATGCCCATAATAATAAAAGAGAAAGAGAAAATAGTCAAAGGTATACTAACAGTTGTATCTTCACCCTCTGTCTTTTTGTATCCAGTAATCATCGCAAAAACCATATGAGTCTTATGCCAAAACTGCTCTATAAGCACCCCTGTAATATGAATAAATACCCACGCAACAAAGATATAGGAAGCATACTGATGTATAATCTCCAATATTCCAATATATTGTGTATGAGTCTCATTCAGATAGGAGAGTAGCCCTTTTGCCTCTTGAACCCCATAGAGCAAGAGTCCAGATATAACAATGATTGTCCCCATAACCATTGCCCAAACAGTGTACCAACTTGATGCTGGATTGTGACCTGCTGGAATCTTACGCCATCTATTTTGTACTTTCTCTTTGAAATAGAAGATAAATTGTGAAGGTTTTAACATGAAATTTTTGAATTGTGCATATCTAGGACCTATAAATCCCCAGATAATACGGTAGAGTATCATAACCCCAAAGATAAACCCCAGTGCCACATGGTCATGTAACAACTCTTCATAAAAAGATGTTACAAATGCTGTGGTAAATGAGAGAGCAATCATCCAGTGAATAACTCTTGCACCCCAATTCCAAACATAGACTTTTTTTCCCTCATCCCTATTCATACAACTACTCCTCAACTATATTAAAACTATTTTATCATAATTTGTT
>NZ_JAACKB010000039.1 GCF_010892395.1 Sulfurovum sp. bin170 | reverse complement strand
TCATCGACGAACTCCCTGCCCTATCTATTGCAATGGCTGTAGCTAACGGTACTAGTATTGTTAAAAATGCAGAAGAGTTGAGAGTAAAAGAGAGTGATAGAATCTCTACGGTCTTAGAGGGACTAAATGCTTGTTCTATAAAAACTGTTGAACACAAAGATGGATATGAGATAGTTGGTGGAGAGCTACAACCTGCCATAGTCAATAGCTATGGAGACCATAGAATCGCTATGAGTTTTGCTATTGCTGGAGTACTTTGTAACATGGAGATAGAGGATATAGAGTGTATTGATACCTCTTTTCCTAACTTTTTTGAGATATTATCTGAGATTACAGAAATAAAGTAACAGTTTTCTCAATACTATAAAATTAACTTGTATTTTATCTTTTAAATCGTATAATTAATTTAAATCAATTTTTTAGGAGATAATCATGAAAAGCAATAGAGTTATCTATTCAACAATACTCATAATGATGTTAGCATATACTGGATGTGGGTCAGATTCATCATCAAACAATGGTACAAATTCAGATACACAAGAACTTGAAACCGATAATGGTTTAGAGATGACAGCAGAAAATGAACGGCTTCTGAACTCAGAACATAAAGTTGTTGTAGAGAGAGGAGCTGTATTGGATGCTAATGTTACCGATGCTAATGGTAGTGTTGCTACACAAGTGAGTGAGACAAATAATACCTATATTTTTGAAGAGCAACCAGAGTATCCTATTCAAGCAGAGGGTGGTTGGATTGATGTTAATGGTGATGGAAATTTAACAGAGTTGGATGTGGAGCTTGATATTACGCTAATATCATATAGCGATAATATTACACCTACAACTACCTATCTTGCTGATGAGAATGAGACGGTCAGAGAAGAGCGATTGGATGAGTTAGCTAGAGAGACAAACAGTACGGCTGATGATTTAACTGAACTTCCATCCAGAGCAACTAAAAACTCCATTATGGTACTCAACGCCGTTTACAAAAAACTGATAGAGAGACAAAATGAGCACTCAAATGCACCAATTGCTATTGAGAGAATTTTGGAGAAATACAGAGAGATTAATGCAACAGTTGAAGTTGACGAGAATGCAACAAGCGAGGAGATAGCACTAGCTATTGAGGAGCAAACTATAGCTGACTTAGAAGAGAAAGGTCTGATTAAAAGAGTTAATAGAGAAGATATTGAGAGAATCAAGGATAAAAAACCACCAAAAATCAAAGATAATAATGGTATAAGTTCAAGAGTAGAAGAGGAGAGTGGTGAGATTGGAGAGAATAACCAAACAGAAGAAGAGTCATCTTCAACTGAGGAGAACAACAATATATCACCAGCACAAAATGGTAATAGTGGGAATAACAGTAATAACGGGAATAATGGAAATAATGGGAATGCTAGAGATTCTCATCTCTGATTTTGAGTTCGATGAGGTGGAACGAGTCACAAATAACTTTATATTTGTGACTTGCCCCCTCTTATCCTTATCTTATTAAATGCCAATGAATTAGCGAGGCTAAAGCCATCGGTTCCTAGTTTTGCAAATAAAAATTAAGGATATAAAAGATGAAAATAGAACTAGCATCAAGTTATGGCTTCTGTTATGGAGTCAAAAGAGCGATAGAGATAGCAGAGAAACATCAAAATAGTCTAACCTATGGTCCACTTATACACAATAAGGATGAGATTAATCGCCTAAAAGAGGGATTTAATATAGGTCTTGCAGAGGGTCTTGCTGATGTAAAAAAAGATGATACTGTTGTGATTAGAACTCATGGAATACCAAAAGATGAGCTAAAAGCTTTAAAAGAGCAAGAGAATAAGGTCATTGATGCAACCTGCCCCTATGTTACCAAGCCTCAACAGATTGTTGCAAAGATGAGTGCAGAGGGTTACTCTGTGGTTATCTTTGGAGATGAGAATCATCCTGAGATAAAAGGAGTTGTTAGCTATGCAGAGGGTGAAGATGCTTTTATTGTTCTTGATGAGAATGATTTGAATAAATTACCACTTAAAAGCAGAGTAGCTGTTGTCGCTCAGACCACTAGAAAACCTGAAGATTTTTTGAAAATAGTTAATAATCTCATACTAAAACATAAAGAGGTTCGTGTCTTTAATACTATCTGTAATGCTACTTTTGAGAATCAAGATGCAGCAGCAGAACTGGCTGAAAATGCTGATGTGATGGTAGTAATAGGTGGAAAACACTCATCCAATACTAAGCAACTTCATAGCATAACAACTAGAGGTTGCAAGGACTCTTATCTAATTGAAAATGAGAGGGAACTAAGAGAGATTTGGTTCAAAGATAAGAAACTATGTGGAATCTCTGCTGGTGCGTCCACTCCTGACTGGATTGTTCAAAATGTTGTAAACAGAATTCAAGAGATAGCTACAATTCATAACTAACTTATACCATATTCATTTTCCATTAACTTAAAAAAGGTATAATTAGCTCAAATTTAGGCTAGGCAAGGATTGGTAAGTATGAAATTCGAAGATATCGAAGTAGAAGATGTAGATTTTGGAGCGATGCTCGAGGAGTCGTTTAAGAAGTCAGATTCAAGTAGTGATTTGGTAGATGGTATTATTGTTAAAATAGACGAAGAAGAGAATCAGGTAGTTGTTGATGTGGGTCGTAAAAATGAGGCATTTATGTCACTTGACCAAATCAGAGATGAAGATGGAAACATTATGTTTGAAAATGGTGAGACAATTACTGTTGTTATCACTGGGTTTAGAGGTGAAAGACCAAACATCTCTTATGAGTTAGCAGAAAAAAGAGCAGCACTTGCCGAGTTCATTGAAGAGTATGATGATGAAGAAGAGTATATAATTGAGGGTGAAATCACTAAGAAAAACAAAGGTGGTTTTGTTGTAGATGTCTCTGGATTAGAGTTCTTTATGCCAAGAACACTCTCATATATCTCTCATAAAATCAACCCTATCGGTAAAAAAGTAAAAGCACTTATCGTTAAGGTTGACAAAGAGAAAGGTTCTGTAGTAGTTTCAAGAAAAGAGCTTATCGAGAGAGAAAAAGCTGAAACTCAAGAGATTGTAGATAAGTTACTAGAGAACAAAGCTGTTGTTCTTGGTGTTATCAAAAAAATCACATCTTATGGTATGTTTGTTGATGTTGGTGGAATGGACGGTCTTGTTCACTATTCACAAATCTCGCACAAAGGTCCTGTTAACCCATCTAAATACTATAAAGAAGATGATGAAGTTAATGTTGTTGCTATCGATTATGATAAAAAGAAGAGACATCTATCTCTATCTATTAAAGAGGCGAGTATTGACCCTTGGAAAGATATTGACAATACGCTAAGAGCAGGTGATACAGTTAATGTTACTGTTTCAAATATTGAACCGTATGGTGCATTTGTTGATTTGGGTGAGGATCTTGAAGCGTTCCTACATGTATCTGAAATATCTTGGGATAAAAATGTAAAACACCCTAAAGATTATATTGAGATAGACCAACAGATAGATGTTGAGATTATCGAAATAGATAAAATCCAAAGAAGACTTAGAGTGAGTAGAAAAACTCTACTTCCAAAACCAATCGACCAGTTTGCATCAGCAAATAGAACTAATGATGTTATTACAGGTACTGTATCATCTATTACTGATTTTGGTGCATTTGTTAAGATTGGTGCAGTTGAGGGTCTTCTACATAACCAAGAGATCTCATGGGACAAAGGAATCAATGCCAAAGATGTTCTCAAAAAAGGTGATGAAGTTGAAGTAAAAATCATCAAAATTGATAGAGCAAATGGTAAAGTTTCACTATCCAAAAAAGCACTAGAGCCATCTCCTGTATCTAAATTTGCAAAAGAGCATAAAAATGGTGATATCGTAGAGGGTACAGTAAAAGATAAAAAAGATTTCGGTATCTTTGTATCTATTGAACCTGGTGTTGATGCACTTCTTAGACTTGATGATTTGGGTCCTCTTAAAGAAGATGAGATTGAAAAAGGTCAAGCGATTAGAGCTGTTATTAGCTTCCTAGATGCTAAAAATGATAGAATCAGAATCTCTGTTAGAAGACTTGAGAGACAAGAGGAGAGAGAAGCATTAGATCAACTAAATGCAGAACAAGATGACAGTATGACTCTTGGTGATGTATTTAAAGACCAACTAAAAAAACGAAGAAGATAATGCCTAAACTTACTATTGTTGTATGCGATCATATCCACCAAAAAGGGTTGGATATACTCGCAAATGATGCTGAAATAAACCTAATAAATGCAGCTGATGAGCCTAAAGAGAGGCTTATCACTGAAATTATTCCCCAAGCAGATATTGCTATTACCCGCTCTTCTACTGATGTTGACCAATTTTTCCTAAACCATGCTACAAATATCAAAGCTATCATTCGTGCAGGAGTTGGTGTTGACAATGTGGATATAGAGGGGTGTAGTAAAAAAGGTATAGTGGTTATGAATGTTCCCACTGCAAATACAATTGCTGCTGTGGAACTTACCCTGACACATATGCTCTCTTGTGTAAGAAAATTTCCTTATGCTCACAATAACCTAAAAGTTGATAGAGTATGGAGACGACAGGATTGGTATGGAACAGAACTCAAAGATAAAAAGTTAGGTATTATCGGTTTTGGTAATATCGGTTCAAGAGTTGGTAAAAGAGCAAAAGCTTTTGAGATGAATATTTTGGTCTATGACCCATACATCGACCCTAGAAAAGCTACAGACCTTGACATAGCATACACTACTAACTTTGATGATATTTTAGATTGTGATATTATCACTATTCATACCCCTAAAAATGAAGAGACAGTTGGAATGATTGACTCTGCTCAAATAGCAAAGATGAAAGATGGTGTAGTTCTTATCAACTGTGCTAGAGGTGGACTATATAGTGAAAAAGCTCTCCTAGAGGGACTTAGAAGTAAGAAAATTGCTATGGCTGGTATTGATGTGTTTGACAAAGAACCAGCAACTGACCATCCACTTCTTGACCTTGACAATGTAACGGTTACTCCTCACCTTGGTGCAAACACCAAAGAGTCACAACAAAATATTGCTATTCAATCAGCTGAAAATGCTATCGCCTCTGCAAAAGGTATCTCATTTCCAAATGCGTTAAACCTACCTATTAAAGAGAGTGAGCTTCCTAACTTTCTCCGACCATACCTTGAACTGATTCAGAAGATGGGTCACATCTCAGCTCAAGCCACAAGAGATAGTATAAAAAGTATCAAGATAACAACAGAGGGCGAAGTGTCAGAACATATCGATTCACTGGCAACTTTTGCTACTGTTGGAATTTTGAGTGAAGCACTTAAAGACTCTGTTAACTATGTTAATGCCGAATTTGTAGCAGATGAGCGAAACATTCATCTAATAAAAGAGAAGCAGATAAACCGATCTGGACTTAAAAATAGAGTTACAATCAAACTAACCATTAGAGGTGGCACATTTACCATTAGTGGTACTGTACTCGGTGATGATGCTCAAAGAGTTATTGAGATTGATGGCTACAAACTTGACTTGGAACCAAAAGGAAAAATGATTCTATTTAGAAATACCGATGTTCCTGGTGTTATTGGAGCCGTAGGTCAAATTATT
>NZ_JAACKB010000179.1 GCF_010892395.1 Sulfurovum sp. bin170 | reverse complement strand
CGATATATCGGGTGTTATAACCTATGTTAATGATGAGTTTTGTAGAGTATCAGGTTTTAGTAGAGATGAGCTAATAGGAAAAAGCCACAATATCATACGAAGTCCAGATGTACCCAAAGAGTTTTTTTTAGATATGTGGGATACGATAAAAAAGAGAAAAAAAAGATGGCAGGGTATAGTAAAAAATAGAACCAAAGATGGTAAATTATATTATGTTAAAGCGATAATCCAACCGATTTTTAATCTTGATGGTAAGATAGAGGAGTTTATCGCATCTAGAACACTTATTACAGATATTATTAACCCCCAAAAACAGCTTATGGATTTTCTAAAACCCATGGATGAGTCTCTTGTTGTTCTGATAAAGATAGAAGATATTAAATATCTTAGCTGTTTTTTGGACAGAGAGTTAAATGAAGAGATACAAGAAGAGTTTGCAGGAAAACTTTTTGACCTTCTACCACAAGAGTGTAATTTTTTCAAAATATATCTACTTGAAGATGGTGAGTTTGCTATTGCCAAAGACAAAAGTGCTTGTATCCACAAGACAGATGATATAATCAAAAGAGTAAAAGAGTTTCAAGAGAGGGTCAACTATGCAAAAATCAATATGAGACATATTGATTATGACTTATCAATTGTTATTAGTCTTGCTTATGGTAGAGATGCTTTGTGGGATGCTAAAATTGGTTTGAAAGAGCTTCTTAAGACAAAGCAAAACTTTATAGTAGCAAATGGTATATATAGAGAGAGTCAAGAGAGATCAAAAAGGAATATAGAGACATTTAAGATGATAAAAAGAGCAATTGATTCTTATAATATAGTCTCATATTTTCAACCTATTGTCAATAACAGAACAAAAAAAATAGAGAAGTATGAATCACTCGTAAGACTTATAGATGACAATAGCAATATAGTCTCACCTTATCACTTTTTGGAAGTATCCAAAAAAGGGAAGTACTATTCTCAAATTACCTTTATGGTTTTGGAAAATTCATTTAAAGCCCTTCATGAGACAGGGGCGAGTATCTCTATTAATTTTTCAGCACTTGATATTGAGAAAACTGAGACCAGAGAGAGGTTTATTTTTCTCTTAAAAGAGAATAAATTAGATGCTCATAGAGTGACATTGGAGCTGGTAGAAGATGAAGATATTAGTGATTTTAATCTTATTAGAAATTTTATAAAAGAGATTAAATCATTAGGCGTTAAAGTCGCAATAGATGACTTTGGGGTAGGTTACTCAAACTTTGAGAGAGTACTAGAGTATAAACCAAATTTTTTAAAAATAGATGGTAGACTTATTAGGAATCTTTCAACGGATAAGTTTGCATACTCTATTGTTGAGGCTATTGTCTCTTTTGCAAAAAAGGAGAATCTTCAAACTATAGCTGAGTATGTAGAGAGTGAGGAGATTTATGATATTATATGCCAAATGGGGGTAGACTATTCGCAAGGGTACTACTTTGGAAAGCCTGATATATTACAGGCTTATATTTAGCACTTCTTAAGCTCTCGTTTCAAAACCTTCCCAGTAGCATTTTTAGGAAGCTCATCTATAAAATGTAACTGTTTTGGCACTTTATAGTTCGCCAAATTATCTCGCAGATACTTTTTGAGTTTAGACTCATCTACAGACTCCACACCCTCATCTAGCTCAATATATGCAATAGGTATCTCACCACTCTTCTCATCGACTATACCAATAACAGCAGATGATGCCACGCCTGCAAAACCATCGATAACCTCTTCTATCTCTCGTGGATAGATATTAATCCCTTTGGAGATAATCAAATCTTTTTTTCTATCAACAATAAAGAGATAATCATCCTCATCCATATATCCCATATCACCTGTCAGAAGCCAACCGTTGATAACTGTCTCCTCTGTAGCCTCTGGGCGGTTTAGATAGCCCATCATGATATTGTCACCCTTGACGATGATGTCTCCTACCTCTCCTCTTGAAATCTCTACCATCTTCTCATCCACTATCTTCATCTCATAGTGAGAAAAAGCAGTTCCTACTGACTTTGCTTTTTGCAAAGAGAGAGGATTGATACAGACAGCAGGGGAGGCTTCGCTTAGACCATAGCCCTCTAACAGAACTGCTCGTTTGAACTTCTTTTGCATCCCATCTAGCGTTTTTGGTTGTAGAGCGGCGGCACCTGATACAAATCCTCGCACATTGTTAAACCACATAAAGTACCAAGGCAGTTTGGCTTTGACCAGTGCATTGTAGACATCAGGGATTCCCAAGAATATGGTAACTCGTTTGAGAAGTACCTGTTTGAAGATATTGCTAAATGGTTTGAGTGACGGGATAACCACCATAGAGGAGCCAAGATAGAGTGGTAAAATCACACCGATAGAGAAGGTAAATGAGTGAAACATTGGCAGAAATACTATAAATCTATCTTTGGTTCTAATGTTTAGATGGTTAATCCCACCATAGGCATTGGAGAAGATATTTCTATAGCTCAACATTGCACCTTTTGGTTTGCCTGTGGTTCCTGAAGTGTAGATAATCACAGCCAGTTCATCTATCTCTGTGCTACTATCTTCAGCAGAGTCAGGGAAGCTCATCGCCTGTGCAAAAGGTACATGACGAGTGTTATACTCTGTAGCTTCACCCTCCCAAATAGTTAGCTCTATATGCTGTTGTGCCTCTTCGTGTCTGCATACTTTCTCATGCACCATAGAGCTAATAAGAACCTTTGCTCCTGAATCCTCTAGTATATAACTAAGTTCCCCCTCTTTTAGAAAGGTATTGATAGGAACCGATACAGCCCCCAGTTTAGAGATAGCAAAAATAGCATAGATAAACTCGGCTGAATTTCGCATAAATAGAGCTACCTTATCACCTCTGCCTACACCACTGTTAGCTAAAAAACCTGCAAGTGTATCACTCTTTTT
>NZ_JAACKB010000178.1 GCF_010892395.1 Sulfurovum sp. bin170 | reverse complement strand
TATTAATATTAATATTAGTATAATTAGATATGAATATTAATAGAGATAGATTATCGAATTCACCTATAGAGAAGAGGGACTTTCGAGGTAGAGAGATTTATATAAAGAGAGATGACCTGCTAGACCCCGAGTTTTCAGGGAATAAAGCGAGAAAATTTTATTATTTTTTAATCAATGAGTTTCCCCATGTAAAAAAGGTAGTAGCCTACGGCTCCAATCAGTCAAATGCGATGTTTTCACTATCCGTACTAGCGAAGATAAAAGGGTGGGAGTTTGAGTATTATACAGACCATCTTTCATCATATCTTAGAGAGAATCCTGTAGGAAACTATAAAAATGCATTGGCGAATGGGATGAGGTTAATTGTAGGTAGAGGGGAACCCAAACGAGCGGATATTGAAGATAAGCAGACTGCTTTTGTTGAAGAGGGAGGACGACAGCTAGAGGCTAAAGTAGGGATAAAGATGTTAGCCCAAGAGATAAAACTGTGGCAACAAGGTAACTGTATCAAGAGACTAAATATATTTCTACCCTCTGGTACAGGAACTACAGCTCTATTTTTACAAAAGTCACTTTTGGAGATGGACAGCAGATTTCAAGCTAAAGTTTATACGGTTCCATGTGTTGGCGATATAGAGTATCTAAAGTTGCAGTTTAGTATGCTAGAAGAGAATATATTGAACCATCCATCTATTGTGAAGCCTAGTAAAAAGTATCATTTTGGGAAGCTATATAGGGAATCTTATAAAATTTGGCTAGAATTACGCGACGATATGGGTATTGAGTTTGATATGTTATATGACCCTGTTGGGTGGTTGACACTTATGGCAAACCCAAAAATTTTTAGAGAACCTACACTCTATATTCATCAAGGTGGACACCTTGGTAATGAGAGTATGTTGATGAGGTATGAGAGGAAGTATGGTGAAGATATATAATATAGAAGATGATAATTTTCAAAAAGAGTTTGATGAGTTATTAAAGCGAGGCAAAATGGATATTGATGGTGTGAGTAGCATTGTCAAAAATCTGCTTGATGAGATAAAAACAGAGGGTAATGAAGCACTAAAAGAGCATATCTCCAAATTTGATAACTGGAAACCAGAGAGTGATGAGGCGTTAGAGGTCTCTCTTAGTTCTATGGAGGATGCATATGATAATATTGATGTAACTCTAAGAGATGCTCTTCATTTAGCTTATGATAGAATAGAGAGTTATCATCAAAAACTTATGCCTAAGTCATGGTTTGATTTTGAAAAAAGTGGCACGATGTTGGGTCAAAAAGTGACAGCTGTTGATAGGGCAGGATTGTATATCCCTGGTGGAAAGGCAGCTTATCCTAGTTCTCTACTTATGAATGCCATTCCTGCGATTGTTGCAGGGGTAGAGGAGATAGTGGTTTGTACTCCTGCACCTGATGGTGAACTCAATGAGTTGCTTTTAGCTGCTTGTCATCTGTGCAAGGTTACAAAGGTATTTAGAGTAGGTGGAGCTTCGGCTATTGGAGCGATGGCTTATGGTACGCAGACTATTCCAAAAGTGGATGTGATTACAGGTCCTGGTAATATTTTTGTTGCTACTGCTAAAAAACTTGTCTATGGAGAGGTTAATATTGATATGATAGCAGGGCCTAGTGAGATTGGTATATTGGCTGATGAGACAGCAAGAGAGGATTTTGTTGCAATTGATCTGCTCTCACAGGCTGAACATGATGAGATGGCGAGTTCTATATTGATTACTACGGATACCTCGTTAGCTAGTAGAGTATCTGCTAAAGTAGAGGAGTTTTTAGGAACACTATCAAGGGAAGTGATAGCTAGAGAGTCTATTGAAAAGCGAGGAGCTATAATTGTTACTCAAACAATGGATGAGGCGATAGATTTGATGAATCGGATAGCACCTGAACACTTAGAAGTCATAACTTCTAGTCCTATGGAACTCTTGCCAAAAATAAAACACGCTGGAGCGATTTTTCTAGGTGCATATACTCCTGAATCTATAGGGGATTATGTGGCTGGTCCGAACCATACTCTGCCTACTGGGGGAACGGCCAAGTTTTATTCACCACTAAGCGTAGAACACTTTTTGAAAAAATCATCGATTATATCTATGAGCCAAGAGGGTCTGAATGAGATTGGTGAAGCTTGTGCTTTAATTGCCAATACAGAAGGATTAACTGCTCATGAAGCGTCCGTTCGAATACGAATGTAGGGTCGGTAACACCGACCAATCAAATTGAAATTTTCAAAATTCCCAAACAGAGTTCGGGAACAAGGGGCTAGTTTTATATTTACAGGTTATAGAAGTGTTTCAATGCTCTAATAATCATAGCATTCTTAGAGATACTTTCACTCTTCGCATCTGTATCAACTTGCTCATACAAGTCAAGTGGTAGGGTAATAGAGAAGATTTTTGTTCTGTTTTTCTTTTGCTTCTTAATATCTGAGACAATATCTTTTAGAACATCAATCATCTTATCTGTATTGATAGGTTTACGGATAAAGTTGTTAACACCAATCTTCACAGCTTCAGAGATATTACCCATATCATCACTTGCTGATACAACAACAATCATCTGTCTAGGATTAATCTCTCTAATCTCTTTAGCAATATCTAAACCACTTTTACCTGGTAGGATAATATCAACAAAGATTATATCAGGCTGATGTTTTTTATATAAATCTAAAGCAGTCTCACCATCAAATGCAGAGTAGACATCAGAAAAGAAGTTTTTGAGTGTTGTGCACATCAACTCATTTGTCTCTGGATCATCCTCTAATACCATTGTCTTTAGTTTCTTGGTCTCTTCTACGATTTTCATTAAGTCATTATTCATGTAATTCCCATTCCCTTTAAATTTTTATTGTTAATAGATTGTAACATGTTAATTATTAAGGCAAATTAAAAGTTAATCAAAAGAGTTATACTTTATTTAAATAAATTTTTTTTTATACAACTAAAGT
>NZ_JAACKB010000038.1 GCF_010892395.1 Sulfurovum sp. bin170 | reverse complement strand
TTTTTTTGTTGCTTGTATAACCATTAGTTCTTAGCGTCCTTGTTTACAAGAAGTTTTCTCTCTCTCAAAAGCTCCACTCTCAGTTCTTCTTCAGTCGGTAAAAATGGTAGATATTTTGAGCTAAAGAGTTGTTTGCTGTCACTAAGCACAGAATACTTTGCAACTGCCTCTGACTTTTCACTACAAAGGATTAGACCAATAGTAGGATTATCATCTTCCCCTTTATGAAACTTATCATACACTCGTACATAAGTATCCATCTGCCCGACATCTTGATGTGTAAGTTTTCCTAGTTTCAAATCTATAAGCAGAAAACATTTGAGCTTGAAGTTGTAAAACACCAAGTCTATGTAAAAGTCTTGCTCCTCTACATGTAGCCGTTGCTGTCTTGAAACAAAAGCAAACCCACGTCCTAGTTCCAGTAGGAACTGTTGGAGGTTATCTATAAGGGATTGCTCTATATTTGATTCAAGCAGTGATTGATGGGGTAAGTTGAGAAAATCAAAGATATAGGGGTCTCTTAGCATGTCTTTTGTATCTACTTGAAGACTTTTAACTTTTTCTTCTGCCTCTTTCTTTAGTGGTAATTTCTCTTTGCTGGAGAGTAGCCTTTCATAGTAGAGCTTACTTACTTGCCTGTCTAATGCTCTTGCACTCCAACTGTTCTCTATACTCTCTTGGATATACCACTCTCTAGCGTCTTTATTTTCTATCTGCATTAATCTTCTATAATGAGTCCAACTCAATTTGGTACTCACTGAGTCCCATTTTGAAAAGGTACTATAAAACTGTCTCATTTTTCGTAAGTTTCTAGCATCGAAACCTTTACCAAACTCTCTAGTTAAAGTCTCTGCTATCTGCTCTAATTGCTTCTTCCCATACTCTGCACGCTCTTTGCCCTGTTGTTCATCTTCGACTATCAATCGTCCAATGCTCCAATAGGTTTGAACCATCGTTGTATTTACAGTTTGTTGGAGATGTTGTCTTGATGCTTGGAGAAGGGTTTTAATGTCTTCGAGTAAAGGTTTGTTTGTTAGTTCATTCATGCTATCTCCCTCACATCAATCTTCCCAGTAACAGCCGAACTGATAAGGGCTGTTCGCTTCTCTTTGAGTAGCTCTATAGCTTTGGTTGATTTGGTTGTTAGATTGTCTATTTTTGAGGTTTTTTCGTCTATGTATTTTGCAATTTCTTGTTGTTCTTCAAGTGGTGGTTGTACACCAGTTAAATTAATAATATTTTCTACCGCTAGACCAGGCTGAGCTGCAGATACGGAGTATTGATTTAAATTCATAGTTCTTAAGATTTCACCTAACCATTTTACATCTATATTTTTATTGTTATGAACTACTATAGCATGCTCTGTAGCCCAGAATTTATCTTTAGAATAATTGATATTTCCACAGAGTGCCCCTTGTCTACCAATAAGTACATAGTTGCCTTTTAAATTGTAAGCTTTTGAATAACCTCTTAGTCCATTTCCTCCAAGCACAGGATAATTTCCTTCAACTTCAATATTATCTGCCGAAATAAAATCACCACTTCTATAAATACCGTAGTGCTTAATTTTTCCTATCGTCCAATGCTCAGGAATCTCCCCCAACCACTCAACCCCACTATCTTTCATAGTTACTGTGCTATCTAGTCCACGAGTTACGGCAGTTGAGATAACCGCTTGTCGTTTCTCTTTGAGTAGTTCTATAAGTTTTATCTGTTTCTCGATGAGGGTGTCTATCTTTGCTGTGGCAATGTCAAGGTAGTTGGCTATGGCTTGTTGTTCTTGGAGGGGAGGAATAACTATCGGCATGTTACTTACAAAATCTACACTTGCTCTTGGCATCTTAGAACCATAGGTTGAGCCATCTACAATATCAATAAATGCTTCTGAAATCATTGCATAAAATGCAAATCTTGATTCTGTCTGTTTTGTTGGTCTGTACACCAAAATATCTCCAAATGCTACTCCACTATTCTGACATTGATATACCTTAGCTAAATAAGGTCGTAATTTACCAAATAGGACATCATCTTCTTTAAACTCAACATCATCTCCTTGATACTTTGAATCTGTAGGAATATATTGACCACTCCAACTAGCTATGTTCTCTAACGCAATTACTTGCTGATTAATTATTGTGACTTTATCTGTTTGGAGAGTTAGGTTATATTTCAGCTTCTTAACTTCCCAATCCTCAGGTATCTTCCCCAACCACTCAACACCACTATCCCGATAGCTAGGATATACTTCATACTTACTCATCTATATTCCCTCACATTACTCTTGTCTATTAATGAGATTTTAGATATAATGGCTTCAAAGTTCCCATCTACTGATAAGACTCCAAGGGAGGCTTCTTCGGATAGGTAGAATGGGTCATCTCTCATAATGATTTACCTCCGTATCTTTAGTCATTAACTCTTCATCTAGTATATAAGTCTTTATTTTATCGTAATAGCTATCATCTCCATGCTCATATTTTCTAAAAATAGCCCATGAAATATAGTCAACTATCTGTAAGTTAGCACTTGATGCAGAACAGTGATGAAATATATCATATCGTATATCTAAACCCCTTTGCCGAATATAACCTTTTATCCCTTTTTTCAATGCACCAATCTGTTTAGAACGATTCTTTGCAATAGGAAGTCTATCTGTAATAATAATGAAGTTTGTATCAATATTAAGTATATCAAGTAGCCTTTGGATAGAGTAACTCAGGTTATTGATGTAAAAATGTTCTTTTACTTTGCGTTTACTTGGGTTAACTTTTGGTTTTTCGAGTATATAGGAATAAGCTTTTACACTTTTTTCATCAAAACTAGAGATGATTTCAAAGAACTTTTGCTTAATATATTTGTTATCTTTGTGAGCATGAAATGACTCCAGGTCCAGTCGTGTTGAGTCTTGATTATATAAATTCCTCTCAAGTAGCTCATATCTATAGTTAGCTATTTTTTCATGTAAATTAAAGGGTCTGTTTTTCACTAAAAAGTTAAACATATAGTGCTTTGAACCTTTAGAAGAGAAGTCCATATCTCCAGCTTCATCAACAAAAATATAGAGTGTGTTTTGAGAGTTATTCAAAAAAAGACTCCTCGGGGTGAGCATTGTAAAGAGGCTTGAGAAGTGCTGTTAATAGAAGTATATCCAAAAACATTATATCTC
>NZ_JAACKB010000177.1 GCF_010892395.1 Sulfurovum sp. bin170 | reverse complement strand
ATTAAGCTAAATAGTTCGGGTGTAAACACGCCGATTCCGAAAATGCAGATTGCATATAAGGAAACGATGGCTTCAGCCTCGCTAATTCATTGGCATTAGACTTTAGTCCCGAACAAGACGAGGCTGAAGCCATCGGTTCCTAGTTTTTTAAGATGTCTAGTAACCTTAAAATAAAATCAAGCCTCAAAAGAGTATAATCCAACTATGAAAAACCAACCACTATATCAAGCAACTATAGAAAAAACTATCAACTGCCCACAGTGTGGTGATAGTCTCCCTCTACATTTCAAATGGACAAAGCTAGTACAGTGTCCGTCATGTAAATCTTCTATATTTTTAGAAGATGATAGTCTGAAACTTATTGGAAAAGCATCTGCTCTTAGCCCTGAACCATCTCTGCTAAAACTAGGAGAGCCTATCTCTATAGATAACAAAACCTATCTGCCACTAGGAAAGATTCGCTATAGCTATGGGCGTGGATTTTGGGAGGAGTGGTTCTTGACAGGTGAAGCGAATCGTGAGTTTTGGTTGAGTGTGGATGAGGGGGATTTTGTCTTGGAGTCCAAAGCAAAGATAGTCATGCCATTTAAAAATATAGATAGATTATCTATTGGTAAAAAGTATGGTAAATTTGTAGTTACAGAGATAGGAAAAGGTGAGTGTGTCGGTTTTGAGGGTGAACTTCCTGAAAATATAGCTATTGGAAAAACACATCAATATGCTCATCTATCAGAGGGTGGAACATCACTTATAACTGCTGAATCTTCACCAAATGGGATGAAAATCTTTAGAGGTAATTGGATAGACCCATTTAGCATCAAAAAGGTCTATGGGTGAGTCAAGTCTATAGCATCAAATGCCCCAACTGTGCTGGACCACTCGAACTTTTGGGTGGTGGTCGTATTCAGACCGTTACATGCACCTATTGCAAAAGCGTTATTGACCTTAATAGAAAATTTAAGGTTCTCTCTAACTTTAAAGATACAGTAGTTCCCACTGTCCCTTTTGAGATAGGGATGAGTGGCAAGATAGACGGTGTGGAGTGGACAATTATCGGCTGGATTGTCTATCGTAGCAAAGATGATGCTAGTGAAAAGTGGAGTGAATTTCTGCTATTTTCACCACTATATGGTTATGGTTGGTTGGTTTATGAGGCAGGGGCTATTAGTTTCTCAAAGAGAGTACGCGACTTCAATCTGCAAAATTGGGAGAGAGAAGATACAACAATTTTCTATAGAGAGGGTCACTACCTACTAGATGATGAGTCATACTTCTCTCTTATAGATTTTGTCCAAGGGGAGCTAACTTGGGTTGCAAAGAGAGATGATAAGATTAGATGTTGGGACTACAAGGGGGCTAGTAGACAGGTAGTAAATATAGAACAGAGTAAAGGTGAAACTGAAGTCTACTACACTAAAAGATTGAAAGAGCTAGAGGTTTATGAGAGTTTTGGAGTAGAGAGTGAAAAACAGATTATCCCAAAGAGAAGTTTTGCCGAGGGGATAGATGATGAGATGGAAGATGGAGGAAAAGGCTATCTTTATGGAATAATTTTCATAGCTCTTATACTTTTGGGACTCATAATCTCCTCTGTAACTAGCGATAGAGTTCTACATAAACATATTAGCAACGATTCGGAATATCCATTCAAAGTAAATACTACAGCTTTTCTAAATCAGATAACAATCTCTGCTCCGTCTAGTTCGATACTAGATAGTTATAGACTTGAAATCTATAAAGATAAAAAAGAGATATTTCATATTGATAAAAAAGATGTTCATTTTTCAAAACAGATTCTGGGTAAAACTTGGAGCCATACAGCTATCGGTGCAAATATCTACTTGAACTTGGAGAGTGGAGGATATATTTTAAAGGTGAAAAAACTTGATAAAATGGCAACTAAGTCTATAGAGGTCACCATCGAAGAGAGGATTGTGCGAACCTCCTACACTTTTCCTCTATTTATTGCCACGATAATATTTCTGATATATATTATGTTTAGAAAAATAAAACTAAGATACCTTATCCCCTTTGGACTAATGGCAGGTGGAGTAATCTTTTCCATCTCAGAATTCGTCTCAATTGGATTTTTTCTACTAGTATTTATTTTAATATTTATGCGAGGAGACTAGATGATTAGAACGATATTTATTCTATTTAGCACTTTGACAATGGCTAGTATCTTTCTAACCTATCAAGGCACAGGATTAGCAGGGGTGGAGTCTATAGAGAAACCAAAACCCACTGTTCGCTCCTCCTCCTCATCAAATTATGGTGGTAGTAGCAGTTACAGTGGTGGGTATAGTTCTGGGAAATAGAGTTACACTTTTTTAGGAAACTCAGACTTTAGTATAGTTCGGGTGTAAACACGCCGATTCCGAAAATGCAGATTGCATATAAGGAAATGATGGCTTCAGCCTCGCTAATTCATTGGCATTGAGCTAAAGCCTTCGATTCCAAAACAAATAAATAATTAGGAGAAAAAATGACAGAGATAACAAGCACATTGATTTACACAGGTATAGGATTGGGGGTATTTATAGTTACCCTTATTGTTATGGAGGTTGCTACCAAGTTTTCAATTAGCAAAAAGATAGCTCACGAGGGAAATATCGCTTTGGCTATTGTGATAGCTTCGATTATCGCTTCACTTGGGATGATAATATCTTCGGCTATTCGGTAGATGTCAAAAGCCGTCAACACTAAAACCAAAGAGACAGCCCTCCTCTTTGGAACTTTCCTTATAGCTATCTGTGGACTAATATACGAACTACTAAACGGTACGCTCTCTTCTTATCTTTTAGGCGACTCCATATATCACTTCTCACTGGTCATTGGGCTTTTTATGTCTTCCATGGGAATTGGGGCTTGGTTGTCTCGGTTTATAGAAGAGGAGCTAGAGAGGGCGTTTGTGCGTCTGCAATTGATTATCTCTTTGCTAGGTGGTTTTTCTGCTTTTATCCTTTTTTATGCTTTTGCGTATATAAATAACTATGATGCTTTTTTGTATCTTATTACCATCTCACTTGGTACAATGTTGGGGATAGAGATACCTCTGATTATCCGTATTCTCAAAGAGAGCTTTTCACTCAAAACCAATATCTCCAATGTCTTTACGGTTGATTATATTGGAGCGTTGTTTGCTTCATTAATCTTCCCTCTAGTTCTAGTTCCAAAGCTTGGACTCATGCAGACCTCTTTTCTCTTTGGGATGATAAATCTCTTTGTAGGAGCGATGGCATGGTACATTTTTCGTGAGATTTTAGGTCGTAGATATATCCTCTATCTTTTTGCTGTTTTAGCAATTTTAGTGATAGGTTTTTGGCAATCGACCAATCTAACAAATATGATAGAGAACAAGTTATATCGAAATAAAATCATCTACAAAGAGCAGACACCTTATCAAAAGATAGTGGTCACAGCTCACAATGAACGAATACAGTTCTATATCAATGGAGCGATACAGTTTGACAGCATTGATGAGTATCGTTATCATGAGTCACTAGTTCATCCTGTAATGATAACAGCCAAAGCTCATGAGAATGTGTTGATTATTGGTGGTGGTGATGGTATGGCTCTTCGTGAGGTTCTAAAATATGAAGAGGTTGAGAAGATTACACTGGTAGATTTAGACCCTGCTATCACGACTCTATTCAGAGAGAATCAAACGCTAAGTCAACTCAATGACCATGCTTATGAGAGTCCAAAAGTAACGGTGGTCAATCAAGATGCATGGAAATATATAGAGAAGAGTAAAACGCTCTATGATGTTATCATTATCGACCTACCAGACCCAAATAGCATTTCGCTTAGTAGATTATATAGCAAGACTTTTTATCATCTACTCAAAAAACAGCTCTCCAAAGGGGGTGCAATGGTGACACAAGCCTCCTCACCGATGTATACGCACAAGGCATTTTGGTCTATCAATGAGACTATCAAGAGTACCGATTTATATACTCTGCCATATCACACCTATATTCCTAGCTTTGGAGAGTGGGGGTTTGTATTGGCTTCGCGTTTTCCTATCAAACTTGATGGTAGAGAGTTGACAAAAGATTTAAAATATTTAGATGAGACTACGCTAAATAAGTTAACTACCTTTGCTCCTGATATTGCCAAAGTCGAGGTAGAGGAGAACAGACTAAGTACGCACAGACTTATAGAGTACTATAATGAGGGGTGGAAGAGGTGGTATCACTAATATGCAAACTCCATATTTTCAGATAGATATAAAAAGATTAGAGAGGAACTTAGAGAGACTCTCATGGTTAGAAAAAGAGAGTGGTGTAAAGATACTACATACTCTCAAAAGTTTCAATCATCCAAAAATCATCCCATTGATAGCTTCAAAACTCTCTGGATTTTCGGTTAGCTCCTTGATAGAAGTAAATATGGCGATAGAAGCCAATGCTCAAAATATTCATCTCTATGCTCCTGCATTCAAAGAAGATAATCTGAAAGAGTTGATTTCTAAAGTATCTACATTATCATTGAACTCTCTGTCTCAATGGGAACGATTCGGAAACGGAGACTTCAGTCCCGAACAACGGAGGCAGAGCCTTCCGATTCCAAGCAACACCTCTATTGGAGTGCGAATAAACCCAAAACTCCATCTTCCTATTCCAAGTTATTGTAATCCAAATTTATCATATAGCCGTTTAGGAGTTGACTATCAAAAGTTTTTAGAGACTTTTAATTTAGATGAGTTCAAAAACTTAGAAGGGTTACATTTCCATGCTCTGTTTCAATCAAGTGTTGAGGGGGCTTCTATCCTTTTAGACCATATTATGGCTCATTATCAAAACATATTACCTCAACTTAGATGGGTAAATTTCGGAGGAGGACACAACTTTACTGATAAAGATTATGATACAAAAAGATTTATAGAACTTAGCAAAAATTTCAAACTAAACTATCCACATATTCAACTCTATTTTGAACCGGGGGAATCGGTGCTGAGAGATACAGGAGAGTTTGTCGCAACGGTATTGGATATTATTGACAGTATTGTGATACTTGATACCTCTATCGAGACACATCTGCTAGATGTTGCGATAGTAAATCAGAGACTAAAAGTAAAAGGCACACAGATTAGCTCTACACCTTATTACTATGAACTCACTGGGAACTCATGTCTGCAAGGGGATATTATTGGTGAGTATTTTTTTCAAAAACCTTTAACCATAGGTGATAGAGTAGTTTTTGAGGATATGATGAGCTACACTATGGTGAAGATGACACGATTTAATGGGATGGAGTTTGCTCCACTCATTATTTATAATTTTTCATCGCCTGTTGAGCCTCTCTAAGTTGGGTTCGTCGCTTTAAAGTCTCTCGTTTATCATGAAGCTGTTTACCTTTGGCAATAGCTATGCTTACTTTAACAAAATTTCGTTCATTAAAATAGAGCATCAGAGGGACAATCGTATTGCCATCTTTAGAAACTTTTAGAAAAAGTTTGTTTATCTCTTTCTTATGCAGTAGAAGTTTTCGAGGGCTTCTTGTGTCTCGTGAGTAGTTTCGATTGGTAGTCTCTAGGTGGGCTACATGTGCGTTCATCAAGTGTAGCTCACCTTTTATAAAACGGCAGAAAGCATCAGCTAGATTGGCTCTCTTAGCTCGGAGGGCTTTCACCTCTGCACCTTGCAGAACTATTCCAGCTTCAAACTTCTCTAGTATCTCGTAGTCGTGGTAGGCTTTTTTATTTTTGGCTATAATGTTTATTGACATAATAATATTCTCTTTTTATTATAATTATATCCAAAATTATTTGATTCT
>NZ_JAACKB010000176.1 GCF_010892395.1 Sulfurovum sp. bin170 | reverse complement strand
TTTTTGGTTTAGCATCATCAAACGCCTTAAACCCATCTCGTTTAGTAGTTTTTCGTTTCTTTTTAGTAGGAGCAGAGCTACTCTTCTTTTTTCCAAAAGCCCCATCGGTTTTTTTCTTGGTATCGGCTGTCTTTCTAGCTCCTCGTTGTACCTTTTCAACTTTAGGAGCATACCCTTCAATAAGTTCTCGCTCAATGGCTCTAGCCATAAGTCGCTCTACATCTTTTAGAGCTACCTCCTCTTTGGGTGATACAAGCGTAATGGCTAAACCACTTTTTCCTGCTCGTCCTGTTCGTCCAATACGGTGGATATAGTCACCTGTCACATGAGGAATATCATAGTTTATTACCACAGGAAGGGTGGGGATATCCAAGCCTCGTGCCGCTATGTCGGTGGCAACTAGTACTCGAATTTTTCCCTCTTTGAAATCAGACAAAGCACGAGAGCGAACTCCTGAACTTTTTCCTCCATGGATAACTGATGTTTTTAAACCACTTAGATTCAACTCTTTGAATACTTCATCTGCAATCTCTTTTTTGCGAACAAAAACCAAAACTTGGCTGTAGTTTCGTGAACCTATTAGGTAGGAGAGCAGTTCATTCTTTAGCTCTTTTAGCACAGGATAAACAGTCTGTTTTACCATACTTGCCGAAGTTCCCATGCTATCTACTTCTATCAATTTAGGTCGATGGAGTATCTGCTCTGCTAATCGTTTAACGGAACCTGAAAGAGTTGCTGAAATCAAAATATTTTGCCGTTTAGCAGGTAGGGAAGCTAGTATTTTTGTCACCTCATGTACAAAGCCCATATCTAAAATCGTATCAGCCTCATCAAGAACCAAATATCTTACTGCATCTAGTGAGATGTTTTTCTGTCCCACATGCTCCAAAAATCGTCCTGAAGTTGCCACAATAATATCAACACCTCGTTTGAGTCTATTGGCTTGTGATGTCATGTTTGAGCCACCATAGAGTACCACGCTCTTTAGAGGTAGATAGTGACCATAGGTCTCAAAACTTGCATGAACCTGTTTGGCTAACTCTCGTGTAGGTACTAAAATCACCGCTTTTAGATGGTGTTTACCCTCTTTGAAATCTCTGTTAAGCTCTTGAAGTATAGGGAGTGCAAAACCTGCTGTCTTTCCTGTACCTGTCTGAGCACCTGCCATAATATCATAACCACCAAACATAGCGGGGATAAGCTCTTTCTGTATGGGTGTGGCATTTTCATAGCCTTTATCTTTTAGAGCTTTTAAAATTTCAGGGGACAATCCCAGTGTTGCTAATGACATTTTTAGTTAACCCTCTTTACAATATATCCATGATGCTCTAAAATCTCTATAACACTCTTTTCACCCAAAAAGTGCATCACACCAAAAGCAAAAACTGACTGTTTTTTAGAGTTTGTAGTAACAAGTTTCTCTATTTTCTTAGCCATCTTAACATTTCTATCATAGAGAAGTAGCTTCATAAACTTCTCCTCCATCTTTTTATATTTTGGCATCTGAAACATCATACTCTCTATAAAACTCATCATATCTTTGGAGTCACCTCTCATATACAGCTCTTTCATCTTTGCTGTGAAATTCACACCTGTATCAAGATAGTCAAGAGATGACTCTAAACCCAAAATCTGCTCTTTTAGGGTAAAACTATCCATAACACTCAACTGCTCCTCTATCGTCTCTACTCCACCTACATCTTTTTTTTGACTCTTTGCGTAGTGGTAGATAACTGTGTCTATCGGTCGCATATCTGGATATTTGAGTTGGTTTTCTAATGTTGTAACTATGGTTGAGACGACCCAAACTTTCATACTCTCAAATGGAACAAGATTCAACTCTGGATTTATACTATTTAGATAACTACCTGTTCTAGCATAGAGCTTAGATGGCAAAATATCTTTTAGTTTTTTACCATCAGTTCGTATCATCATTGAGGTGGCTTTTAGCTGTGTCGAGGCATCCATTGGTATCTCTGTACGAACAATATCACTTCTATCTATCACCTCTTTTAGAGCTTTTGGTAAAATTTGTAGTTTTGGGTCAGCTAAGTGCATCGTACCAAAGAGATAAAAGTGTTGATTCCCTTTTTTGACTTCCCATAGAAATGGTCTCTCTATATTCTGATTTGCTAGAGAAAGCAGAGAAAAACTCATCATCAAAACTAATATCTGTAGTAATCTCATCTCTAAATCCTATAAAAATGCTAATAGAGAGGCAGTAACAGCAACATTAAGTGATTCAACTCCTCTTTTCATGGGAATAACTATTGAAATATCAGAAATAGACTCTAGATCTTGGCTAACACCCTCACTCTCATTACCTAAGATAAAAAGTGTCTTGGTGCTATATTTCTCATCTTTGTAGGAGTTTTTGCCTTGTGAAGAGAGTGTATATAGTGTTGCATTAGCTCTTTTAAACTTCTCTAGTGTCTTAACTAAACTATTGGTTTTTATAATAGGCATTCTAAAAAGTGTACCTACAGAAGCTTTGATAACCAGAGGAGAGATTTGTGCTGAATTTTTAGTAGGAAGTATAATAGCATTAATATCACCAGCGGCACAAGAGCGAATAATCATCCCCAAGTTCTGAGGGTTATGAATACCATCAAGAACCACCACTCTATACTCATTATGACTTTTCAAAAACTCATCATCACTCATAGCCTGTTCTAACACTATATCCAGAGCCACACCTTGGTCTTGTTTGGCATTTTTTGAGATACGAGATAGAGCTTTTTTATCATGATAAGCTATCTCTATATCTCTATTTTTTGCTATAGTTATCATCTTATCTAGCTGGGATGCTTTTCTGTTAGAGTCTGAAAAGTGAAGCTTGTGAATGAGTATCGAGTTATCTTCCAAAGCCTCTGCCACTGCATTACGCCCATATATAGTTATAACTCTGTCAAAAAAAGCTTTCTTAGCCATATAGGTATTGGAATCTTTAGCTCTCATTTTTTACTATTCACTATTTTGGAGTCGGAGACTTTTGTAAGATGTCTATTCATTAAATCTTGTCTGTCCCATTCCAAGCGATTGTTGCTTTACCTTTTTCATCAAAATCAACAGCTGGAAGTCCCATAATATTAAATCCATTATCAACATAATGAACCTCACCTGTCACAGCTGAACTCAAATCTGAAAGCAGATACATACCTGATTTACCTACCTCATGGATAGTTACATTCTTTTTGAGTGGTGCATGTGCTGCATTCCATTTGAGCAAGAATGAAAAATCACCAATCCCAGCGGCCGCTAAAGTTTTGATAGGGCCTGCTGATACTGCATTGACTCTGATTCCATCTTTTCCTAAATCCTCTGCAAGGTATCTCACAGTCATCTCCAGAGCTGCTTTTGCCACACCCATAAGATTATAGTTTGGTACATACTTAACTCCACCAAAGTAACTAAGTGTCAATACTGATGAGTTATCTGAAAGTACTGGTTTAAGCTCTCTTACTACTTCGATAAGTGAATATACTGAAATATCCATCGCTATATCAAAAGCATTTTTTGGAATATCTACAAATCTTCCACCAAGACCCTCTTTGGGAGCAAAAGCGATAGAGTGAACGATAAAGTCAATCTGACCCATATCTTTTTCTATAGAATCCTTTAGAGCTTTTATCTCCTCTGGTTTAGAGACATCACAAGGGTAAAATCTAGCCCCACACTCCAAATCTTCTGCGATTGGAGTTAATTTTCTCTCAAATCTCTCATTTAAAAATGTGATTGCCATCTCAGCACCCTGCTCTTGACACGCTTTTGCAATTCCATAAGCTATAGATTTTTTGTTTGCAATTCCAAGGATGATTCCTTTTTTGCCTTTCATTATCATATGATTCTCTCCGTTAAAAAATTAATTTCGTATTTTAGCACGATTAGATAGAATATTGTATAAATTTTTAGATTAAGGCTCGTTCATTGTGAAAAAAATATTGATTATTGATACAGGTGGGACATTTAATAAGGTCTATAACCCTATTACAGGGGATTTAGATATAGATACTACAGGGGTTGCCATAAAGAGTATTACAAAAAACTGGCTTATAGAGTTAACATTTATAAATATAATTGGAAAAGATAGTCTGGATATGGTTGATAATGATAGGGAAAAAATTCTTCAAACTATACAAAGCTCCAATTGCAAAAGCATCATAGTCATACATGGTACAGATACTATAGATAAAACAGCTCAATATCTATTAAATGTGAAAATGGACAGAGAGATAATACTAACAGGGGCGATGGTTCCATTCTCTATCAATCCTATTGAAGCTACTGCAAATTTGACCTCTGCTTATGGCTATTTACAAAAATTAGAGCAAAATGGTCTATATATAGCACTAAATGGTATAATTAATTTTTATAACAGAGTTAAAAAAAATAGAGAAAAAGGAAAGTTTGAAGAGACAATGGTATACAAGAATAAATTCTAAGCTTTAGCGATTTAGAAATAGGGGGATACTAAAGAGTATACCATTGTAAAGTGCAACAACACACTAGACTAATCTAATCTTTAGCGATTTAGAAATAGGGGGATACTAAAGATATATATGTTGTTGCAAGAGAATTATAACAAGATTTAACTTTAATAGAATTAAACAATAGCAAAAAATGTTAATTTTTTTCAAAATTTTTAAATTTAACAGAAAATTAACTAATAAACAGTATTATTAATAATACGAAAATATAATAACTTAGGAAAATATGAAAACTATAAAACCGATATTAATAATATTCACATTTCTCACTATCATAGTTACACTATTTATATCTCTATCTAGCAAACAGCAGATGGTAACTATCTTTGAGGGCAATATAGCAAAAGAGCCTATACCAATAGTACTGAACCATTTTCAAGATAGTGACTGTGGTATGGTAATTGATGCTATAGAGTATGCTTCTCAGGTGATAGCACCAAATGGAAAAACTTGGTTTTTTCACGACCACGGTGGTATGATAAAGTGGCTAGAGAGAACATCATTCAAAGAGAGTGCTGTTATCTGGGTGTATAGTCTAGATAATCAAAAATGGATAGATGGGAGAGAGGCACACTATACACGAGATGAAAAAACACCTATGGAGTATGGATTTGGAGCCTATAAAGGAAAAAGGACAAAGCGTATATCTTTTAAAGAGATGCAACTTTTCACACTAAGAGGTGAAACTATGGCAAATCCAACCATTAGAAAACAGCTACTAAAGGAAAAGAATGGAAACCATTGATATAGTATCTATAATAACTATCGCTTTTTTAGGCTCTTTTGGTCACTGTGTGGGGATGTGTGGTGGAATTGTCATCGCCTACTCTGGAACCAAAATCAACCAAAAATGGGGAAAAGTAAAACAGGCAACTTCACACCTATTCTACTCATTTGGTCGAGTACTCACCTATATGACACTAGGAGCAATGTTTGGTTACCTCGGTGGTGTAGCAACTTTCTCCAATACAGCAAATGGAGTTCTATGGATAGTTGCAGGTATCGCCATGATATTAGCAGGACTCTCACTACTCGGAAAGACAAAGTTCTTACATATTATAGAGCACTCATTCTCCAAGTCTATCTGGTATCAACAGAGCTTCAAATCTCTACTTCGCAGTCAGTCACTTTTGAGTTTTTTTCTGCTTGGTATGTTAAACGGTCTGCTTCCTTGTGGATTTGTCTACTTCTTTGCGATTACAGCAGCTAGTACAGGTGACCCAATCTCTGGTGCATTGGTTATGTTTATCTTTGGAGTTAGCACCATCCCTGCCCTATTCTCTTTGGGCTTTTTTGTGGGGATATTCAAACAGGCTTCATTTAGGAATATTATGATTAAACTGGCGGCTATTGCGGTCTTACTTTATGGGGCATTTACTATCTATAATGGGTATCGGTATCTGGTAGAGCCTGATAGAACTATTTTAGAGTGTCATTAAAAATATTTGGAATTGGAGGCTTTAGCCCCGAAAGAGAAAGATAAATGCTGAAAGTAACTGATTTAAAATACCAATATAGTCGGGATGAGGGCATCCCGACCTACAAATATTCTATAGAGGTAAAAGAGCAAGAGATAGTCGCCCTATTGGGAGAGAGTGGGAGTGGAAAGTCTACTCTTCTTGATTTAATAGCAGGTTTTTTAGATGCCTCTAGTGGGACTATTGAATTGAATGGTGATGATTTTACAAATAGAGCCATTGAAAAAAGACCCATTAGCATACTTTTTCAGAACCATAACCTATTTGAACATCTATCTGTAGAGAAAAATATACTTTTGGGTATTAGTAAAACACTCAAAGACTCTATGGGTGATATAGAAAAAGTGAAAAAGATACTAAAAGAAGTTGGACTTGAAAAATTTAAAAAGACTATCGTTTCATCTCTTTCAGGGGGTCAGCAACAACGAGTAGCCTTGGCACGAGTGCTACTAAGAGTACAACCCATTCTGCTTTTGGATGAACCTTTTACGGGATTGGATGCCAAGACTCGATTGGAGATGTTGAAGCTTGTCAAACAGATAACACTAGAAAAAAGTCTCTGTACAATTATGGTCACACATGAGATTGAAGATTGTAAACTAATTGCAAACAGAGTTTACAAAGTAGAAAATTCAGAACTTGCAGAGCAATGACAAAAAACAACCGTAGGTCGGGGTGTCCTCTCCCCGACATCCACAATATCAAACAATACAAACTATTTCAAAATCAAGAGATAAAGCTATTTAAACCACTAGAAAATCAAGGTCACTGCAATATAAATTATCTACTTGCTACAGCAGATAGAAAATACCTCATCAGAAAATTCAAACTAAAAAATGATAGAGAGTCAGAATTCAAAGTACAAAAAGCAGTCCATAGAGTTGGAGTTGGAGCAAAACCAATTCTACTTGACAGTGAGAATGAAGTTATGGTGTGTGAGTTTATAGATGGAGTTCATAAAAAGAGACTAGATAGAGTATCACTTAGAAAACTTGCTCTGCTTATTCGAAAGCTACATAGAGTAAAGATACGACTAAAAGCTATTAATCTCAAAAAGTATTTTAGTTTCAA